>DASWOO010001060.1:0-8774 GCA_036404335.1 Kofleriaceae bacterium | reverse complement strand
AGCGCGAACTGCTCGCCGACGAACCCGGTGACGAACCGGCCGCCGCGGATCTCGCCGCGGGCCTCGAGCCGGCGCAGCGCGACCAGCAGATCGCGCCACGGCGGCAGGCTGGATTCGCGGACCAGCAGGTCGCGGAACACCACGCCGTAGCGCAGCAGCAGCTGGCGGGCCGAGGCGTCGGCGTCGATCGCGCCGGTGTCGGTCGGCGGCAGCAGTGACCACCGGCCGGCCGCGGTCGGCAGCGCGCGCAGCGCATGGCCGGGGCGCTCGCGGTCGCGGGTCCGCGCCTTCTTGAGCGCCTCTTGCCATTTGCGGACCGGCGTCGCGGTGACCGGCGTCGCGGTCATGCGATCGTTGTGGCGATCGAAGTGGCTCTTGACCTCGCCGCGCCGGCGCGACACCAGCACGCGCAGGCTGGCGAAGCCGTCGGCGGTGGCGAGCCCGGCGCCGACCAGCTCCCACAGCGCGTCCTCGATCTCGTCGGGCGCGAGGTCGATGGTCGCGACCAGATCGGTCAGGAACGACGCGCCGCCGCCGGCCAGGTGATCGCGGACCCGCGTGGCCTCGGGGCCTAGCACCGGCGCATCGGCCAGGCCAACCGCGGCGGCGCTGCGCAGCCACGACGCGTCGCCGCGCAGCATCAGCGCGAGCGGGGCCGAGCGCGACGGCGCCGAGCGATGGTTGCGGGCCGGGATCGCGGCCGGAACCTCGAGGATCGTCGACGGATCGCCGAGCGAGGCCAGCGCCTCGCGCGCGAACGCCTCGCGGGCATCGACGGTCGGCGCGGGCCGGGCGGCGGCGCGGCTGCGCGCCCGGTCGAACGCGGCGGCGAGCTTGGAGCTCTTGCTCGCCGGCGCGGCCTCGGGCGTCAGGTCTGGAGCCTCGCCGCGCTTGATCATCGCGCTCGACGTCACCAGGCCGACGATGACGCGGGCGTCGTGCGCCGAGCACGTGCCCTTGATCGCCGCCGCCGCGGCCGCCGCGATGTCATCGCGCGACGCGCCTGCGAGCCGGGCGGCCTCGGCGCCGGCCTCGGCGAGGTTGTAGGGCTCGGCCGGCTTGTCGGGCCTGGGCTTCTTGTCCTTCAGAGGTGCGCTGGCCCTGGCGCTCGGCTCCGGCTCCTCGGCCTCGACCGCCGCGCGCCGCGGGCTCAGCCGGCACCACACCACCTGGCCGGCGAGGCACAGCTGATCGAGCCACGTCTGATCGTAGCCGTGCAGCCGGGCCGTCAGGATCTCGCGCTCCCACGCACCCGCCGCGGTCTCGAACCCCTGCAGCTGCTCGACGATGCGCAGCAGGCCGTCCGCGCCGATCAGCTGGCCGTGCTTGGCCACCCGCTGCCAGCGCAGCAGGAACCGCATCAGCGCCGCGGCGCCGACCGGCTCGATCTCCTTGCGCAGCCGCGCCAGGGTCAGCCGGTGGATCCGCGCCAGCACGCGGCGGTTGCACCACTCGAGGTCGGGGACGATCGCCGGATCATCCGACGCCGCGATCGCGCTGCGCACGCTGGTCGCGGCCCGGCTCACCACCGGCGCGCCTGCCGTGAACGATCCGCGCAGGATCGCGCCGTCGCCCTCGAGCGCGAGCAGCGCGCCCAGCACGTCGCCCAGCCCGAGCCCCAGCTCGGCGGCCAGGCCGCGCGCGCTGACCGGCCCGCGGTGATCGAGGTGGGCGCCGCAGATCCGGACCAGCGCGGCCTCGCGCTCCGGCACCCGCGACCACGCCGGCGTGTCGATAATGGGCAGGCAGCTCGTGCCATCGCCGATGATCGCCCGCACCGCGCCGAGCCGCTCGGTCGCGACCCACGCCGCCACGGTCCGGCTCGGCAGCTCGGGATCGATCCACGTCATCCGGCACGCCCGCCCGGTCGACGTCAGCCCGACGAACCAGTCGGCCACGCGCTGCGGGTCCGGCGCCAGCCGGGTCGCCATCGGCTCGGGCACCAGCCACAGCCCGAGCAGCGCGTCGTGCAGCTCGTCGGCGTCGCGCACCACCGGCGCGACCTCCTCGGCCGCCGCGGCGATCGCGGCCTCGTCGAGCGTGCCCATCGCCTCCTCGCCGGGTTTGGCCGGCAGCCCGCGGCGCAGCTGGACCGCGCGGGTCCGGCGCTCCTCGAGCGGCGCGTCGTCGAGGAACGCGTAGGGGTTGGCGTTGATCAGCTCGTGCGACAGCGGGCTCGGCTCGACGGTGTCGCGCGCCAGGACCTGGATCTCGCCGCGCTCGAGCCGCTCGATCATCTCGCGCAGCCCCGCGAGGTCCATCGCCTCGACCAGGCAGTCGCGGATCGTCTCGAACACCAGCGGGTGATCCGGGATCTCGCGGTCGCCGACGATGTTCTCGCCGCAGGCCTGCGCCGCCGGGAACACGACCGACAAGGTGTCGGCCGCGCGCATCTTGATCAGGTGCGGCGCGATCTTCTTGCCGCCGCGCCGGCGCAGCACGGTCAGCGAGCGCGTGACGTTCCACCGCCAGCGGATCTCGAACATCGGCCGGTCGAGCAGCGCCTGGACCAGGATCGCCTCGGTCTGGTGCGACGGCACGAAGCCGAACACGGTGTCGAGCGGGAAGCTGTGCGGCTGGCCGAGCGAGATCACGATGCCGTCGTCGGTCGCCGCGGCCTGCAGCTCGAAGTCGAACGTGCGGCAGAACTTCTTGCGCAGCGCCAGGCCCCACGCGCGGTTGATCCGGCCGCCGAGCGGCGCGTGCAGGACCAGCTGCATGCCGCCGCCCTCGTCGAAGAACCGCTCGGCGATCAGCAGATCCTTGCGCGGCAGCGCGCCGAGCGCCGCGCGGGCCGCGGCCAGGTACGCGACCGTCTGCTGCGCGCCGCGCACCGGCATGCTGACCTCGGCGGCGAGCCATTCGGCGACCGCGTCCTCGGGCTCGCCGAGCCCGAACCGGCGATCGAGCTCGCCGCGCAGGGCGCTGACCTCGTCGGACAGCTCGCGGGTCCGGGCCGGCGCCTCGGCGATCCAGAACGGGATGGTCGGCGGCTGGCCCCGGGCGTCCTCGACCAAGACCTTGCCGGCCTCGACCCGGCGGATCCGCCACGCGGTGTTGCCGAGCTGGAAGATGTCGCCGGCCGAGCTCTCGATCGCGAAGTCCTCCTCGATCTCGCCGACCTTGATCTCCTCGGGCCACTGCACGACGGTGTAGTTGTTGTTGTCGGGGATCGCGCCGCCCGACAGGATCGCCGCCAGCCGCGCGCCGCGCCGGCCGCGCAGCATGCCGGCGACCCGATCGCGATGGATGTGCGCGCCGACCCGGCCGCGGCGATCCGACACGCCCTCGGCCAGCATCGCCAGGATCTGCTCGAGCTTGTCGTCGGCCAGGGCCGCGTACGGCGCCGCGCCGCGGACCAGCTCGGCGAGCTCGGCCTCGGGGAGGTCCTCGGCCGCGGTCGCCGCGACGATCTGCTGGGCCAGGATGTCGAGCGGCGCGTCGCGCAGCGCGATCGCGTCGAGGTTGCCGCGGCGGATCCCGCGGATCAGCGAGGCGCACTCGATCAGCTGGTCGCGGGTCATCGCGAACAGCCGGCCCTTGGGGGTGCCGCCGAGGTGGTGGCCCGAGCGGCCGACCCGCTGGAGCAGAGTCGCCATCGAGCGCGGCGAGCCGAGCTGGACCACGAGGTCGACGGTGCCGACGTCGATGCCGAGCTCGAGCGAGGCGGTCGCGACCGCGCAGCGGACCTGGCCGAGCTTGAGCTTCTGCTCGGCGGCGAGCCGCAGGTTGCGCGACATCGAGCCGTGGTGGGCGACGACGTGCTCCTCGCCGAGCCGCTGCTCGAGGGCGGCCGCGGCGCGCTCGACCAGCCGCCGCGTGTTGACGAACACGATCGTCGAGCGGTGCTGCTGGACCAGCGCGGCGATCCGGTCGTAGACCCGGCCGAACTGCTCGTTGGACGCGACCGCGCCGAGCTCGTCGTCGGTCAGCTCGATCGCCAGATCGATCTCGCGGCGGTGACCGGCGTCGACGATGTGCGGCATCGGCCGCCGGGTGCCGACCAGCAGCCGGGCGATCAGCGCGATCGGCTTCTGGGTCGCGGATAGCCCGACCCGGACCGGCGCGCGGCCGGTGTGCTGGCCGACCAGGCGGTCGAGCCGCTCGAGCGACAGCGCCAGGTGGGCGCCGCGCTTGTCGCCGGCGATCGCGTGGATCTCGTCGACGATCACCGTGCCGAGCCGGGCGAGCCCGGCGCGGCCCTTGCCGGTGGTCAGGAGGATGTACAGCGACTCCGGCGTGGTGACCAGGATGTGCGGCGGGCGCTTGGCCATCTTGGCGCGCTCGCTGACCGGGGTGTCGCCGGTGCGGACCGCGACCCGGATGTCGGGGAGCTTGGTGCCCTGCAGGGCGGCGTACGCGGCGAGCTCGGCGAGCGGGCCTTCGAGGTTGCGCTGGACGTCGTTGGACAGCGCCTTGAGCGGCGAGATGTAGAGGATGTCGGTGTGGTCGCCGAGCGGCGCGTCGAGCCCGCGGCGGACCAGCGCGTCCATGCAGGCCAGGAACGCGGCGAGGGTCTTGCCGCTGCCGGTCGGGGCGGCGATCAACACATCTTCGCCCGCGGCGATCTTCGGCCAGCCGGCCCGCTGGGGCTCGGTCGGGGCACCGAATCGCTCGCGGAACCAGCCCGCGACGAGCGGGTGGAAGGCGTCGAGGACGTCCACGGCCCGCCAGACTACCGCAGCAGATCCAATTCCGAAACCGAAGGTTCGGCGGCAGATCTCTTCCTCGGAATTTCGACGATTTGGAACTGTTCGGCGAGGCTAGCCCGCGAGCTGGCGGGCCAGCTCGGCGTAGTGGAACGCGAGCTGCTCGTCAGAATATCGATCGGCGCGCAGCTGGCAGGCGTCGCGGACCGCGAGCCAGTCGCGCCAGTCGGTCGAGGTCAGGGCGCGCGCCAGGGCGACCGTGCACGCCGGGTCGGCGCCGAAGCAGCAGGCGCAGGGCGGGGCGGCTAGCGGCGCGGTCGCGGGCGGGTCGCCATCGAGCAGGACCACCGCACGCAGCGCGAGCCACGGGCCGTGCACCGGGTGGATCAGCAGGTGGCTCGGCGCCAGCGCGCCCAGGCCGACCGCGGCGGCGAGCTGGCCGAGCGGGAGGTACTGGGGATCGCCCCCCAAGGGTGCTGGCTCGCTGGCGTATCTATGATGGCCGTAGTAGATCCGCGCGCCGGGGAACGCCGCGGCCAGCGTGCGCTCGGTGTAGCGGTCCAGCGGATCGGGCTCGTCGCGCCGCGCCGCCTGGAACGCCGGCCACAGCGCGCGGGTGTTGCCGACCAGCAGGCCGTGCCGTTCGCGGCCGGCGAGCAGCGCGAACCGCGGCGCGACCTGCGCGGCGTCGAAGCCATGCACGATGTCGAACCCCGCGTCGCCCAGGCTGCGCATCGCCGCGACCATGGCACAATCGCCGCGTGCCGGCCCGGCTACATCACGAGCGGATCGCGCGATCGACCTCGAGCCCGTCGCAGTGGCTCGCGATGGTCCATGGCATCTACGGCGCCGGCAGCAACTGGCGCAGCATCGCCCGCAAGCTCAACGAGCGCCGGCCCGAGTGGGGCGTCGTGCTCGTCGATCTCCGCCAGCACGGCCGGTCCGAGAACGGCGCGCCGCCGCACACGCTCGCCGCCTGCGCCGACGACCTGCGCGCGCTGTTCGCCGAGCTCGGCGGCGTGGCCGCGATCGCCGGCCACAGCTTCGGCGGCAAGGTCGCGCTGTCGACCCGCCGGATCCTCGCGCTGCGCCAGACCTGGGTGCTCGACGCCAGCCCGAGCGCGCGGCGCGCCCAGCCGACCGACGGCACGGTGCTGCGCGTCCTCGCGCTGATGGAGCGCTCGCCGCGCACCTGGCCGAGCCGCGACCGCTTCGTCCAGGCGGTGATCGCCGACGGCCACGACGAGGGACTGGCGCGCTGGCTGGCGATGAGCCTGATGCCCGACGAAGCCGGCGAGCTCGCGCTGCGGTTCGACGTCCACGCGCTGCGTGCCATGCTCGACGATTACTTCGCGACCGACCTGTGGGACGTGCTCGAGGCCCCGGGCGCCGACGTCGAGGTCGTGATCGCCACCCGCTCGCAGACGATCAGCCCGGCCGATCGCGGCCGGCTCGCGGCGGCCCCGCCGCACGTCCACGTCCACGAGGTCGACGCCGATCACTGGCTGCACATCGAGGCCCCGGACCAGGTGATCGCGCTGCTGGCCGAGCGGCTGCCGTAAGAGACGATGTACGCAACCCGGCAGCTGGCGTCGTGTCCGCGGTGAACGTGCGTGTCGCCTGGCTCTGGCTCGCGCTGATCGCGGCGACCTCGGTTGCGCGGGCGCAGCCGGGGCTGACGTGGCAATCACCGGCAAGCTGCCCCGAGGCGGCCGAGGTCCGGGCGCGGATCGAGCAGCGGACCGGCATGGCGATCGAGCGCGCGATCCACGGCGTCGCGGTCGAGATCACGCAGGAGGCCGATGGTTATGTCGCGCGGATCGACCTGCGCGGGCTGACCGTGGCCAACGACGTCCGCGAGCTGCGCAGCGCGCGGTGCGACGAGCTAACCGACGCGGTGGCGATCGTGCTCGCCCGGATCGCCGCCGAGCTCGCCGCCCGGCCGCACCCGGCGCCGGCGCCGGGGGTGACCGCGATCACCGATCCTCTGCCCGAGGCGCCGCGCCATGGCCCGCCGCGCTGGCAGATCGGCCCCCGGCTGCTCGGGCTCAGCGGGATCGGCGCGCTGCCGCGGGTCGCCGTCGGCGGCGAGCTGGCGGTCCACGTCGGCCGCGACAGCGCGTTCGCCGAGCTCGGCGTCGCGGACTGGCTGCCGAGCGGCGCGGCGCTGCGCCACGAGGCGCCCGGCCGGGTCGACGTCGGCCTCACGCTCGGCTCGGCGCGGGTCGGCTGGGCGCCGATCGGCCTGCCGGTCCGGACCTGGATCGGCATCGAGGGCGGCGAGCTCACCGGCACGGGCGTCGCCCTCGGCCGCGATGACATGGACGCCGGGCCCTGGCTGGCCGTGACCGCCGGCGTGGGTGTGACCTGGCGCATGGCGCCGTGGGTGCGGCTGGTCGGCCAGCTCGAGCTGGCGGCGCCGATGTACCGCCCGCGGTTCGTGCTGTACGACGGCGCCGAGGTGTTCCGGCCGGAGTGGGCCGCGGCGCGCACCGGCTTCGGGCTGGAGCTTTCTTTGTGATCGCGTGACGGATCGGCGGGTAGGCTGCCACGGACCGCAGTGATGACGACGCTGGCCCACGCGCTACCCTCGGCCGCCGCCGACGCCGCGCCGGCGTTCGACGCGGTCTACGAGGCGCACGCCGGCTTCGTGTGGCGGGTGCTGCGGACGTTCGGGGTGCGCGAGGCGTACATCGAGGACGCGGTGCAGGATGTGTTCCTCGTGGTGCACCGCCGGCTCCGCGAGTGGCAGGGCCGGGCGGCGATCACCACGTGGCTGTTCGCGATCGCCCGCCGGGTCGCGAGCGTGCACCGCCGGCGGACCGGCCGGCGCGATGACCGGCTGACGACGCTCGACGAGGCGAGCGGCGCGGTCAGCGGCGGCGATCCGTTCGCCGACGCGGCGCGGGCCCAGGCCGCGGCGACCGTGCTGGCGATCCTCGAGGGGCTCGACGACGACAAGCGCGCGGTGTTCGCGCTGGTCGAGCTCGAGCAGCTCCCGGTGCCCGAGGTCGCGCGCATGCTCGACCTCAATCTCAACACCGCCTACTCGCGGCTGCGCCTGGCACGCGCGGCGTTCGAGGCGGCGGTCAAGGCGAGGCTGACGCCATGATCGATCACGAGGGTCTGGGACCGGAGGCGCGCGCGCTGCTCGACCTGGCGCGCGGGGGGCTGTCGCCCGACGCCGCGGCGCTCCAGCGGGTGCGGGGCAAGCTGGGCGCGGCGACCGCCACCGCGGCGGCGGGCTCGGCGATCGGCGTCAAGCTCGCGCTGGTGTCGGTCGCGATCGCCGTGGCGGCGGGGGCGGGGCTGTACCTGCGCCGCGATCGGATCGCCGTCGCGCCGGCGCCCGCGATCGAGCTGGCCGCGACGCCCTCGGCGCAGCTCGCGCGCGAGGTCGCCGTGCCGCGCGAGACCGTGCCGCCGGCGCTTGCGGTGCCGGTCCCACCGCCCCGGCACCTCGCCGCGTCGCCCCCGGCGCCCGCGACCTCGCCGCCCGTGCCCGCCGCGCCCGCCGGCCTGGCGCGCGAGGTCGAGCTCGTCGATCTCGCGATGGCCATGTTGCGCGCCCAGCGACCCGGCGACGCGCTGCGCGCCGTGCATCGCCACGCGCTCGAGACCGCCGGCCAGGGCCAGCTCGCCGAGGACGCCGCGGCGATCGAGATCGAGGCCCTGTGCCAGCTCCACGACGCGTCCACGCCAGACCAGCTCGCCGCGTTCGACGCCCGGTTCCCGCACTCCGCGCAACGCTCCCGGCTGTCCTCGAGGTGCCCATGATCCGCCGCGTCCTCCCGGTCCTGCTGCTCGCGGCGTGCGCGTCGGACGACATCGTCATCGGCGCGCTGCACGAGGTGACGTCGATGCCGGCGGTGCCCAACCGCGACCTCGACGTGCTGTTCGTGATCGATGACTCGCCGGGCATGAGCTCCAAGCAGGTGGCGCTCGACGCGAGCATGGCGCGGCTGATCGATCGTCTGACCCAGATCGACGGCGGCCTGCCCGACCTCCAGATCGGCGTCACGACCACCGACATGGGCACGTCGTCGGCCTCGGGCCTGCCGGCGCCGTCGATCGGCGCGGTCGGCCAGGGCGGCTGCTTCGGCGCCGGCCGCGATGGCGCGCTGA
>DASWOO010001059.1:0-4947 GCA_036404335.1 Kofleriaceae bacterium | reverse complement strand
ACCTCCTCAGCAAGCTGAGACAGGTTGTCCGGCGTGTCAAGGTGCTCGAACGTCGAGGATCCGCGCGTCCGGGTCCACAGCGTCCTGCCGTCCATGTTCAAGTCGCCGTCGGACAAGTGGGCTCCAGTACGAACTTAAAGTCGCGAATAAGCAACCCCTGATCTTCCGCCAAGGGTTCGGGCACCTGCGCTCGCGGTGTAGATCCTAGCAGATTGCACCGAGCGTCGATCAAGCGGTTTCTGCTTGCGCGGACCGGTTCTGCCTGCTTGCACGTCCCGGTCCTGCCGCGGAACGCGACGACGGCGCGCACACGCGTGATACACAGCGGGCGTGCAGTTCCGGATGCCCGCTGAATGGACATGGCACGACGCGGTGTGGACCGCGTGGCCCCACGATCCCGACCAATGGCTCGAAGGCCTCGACGCGCCGCGGCGCGTGCTGATGCAGATGGTCGGCGCGATCGTCGACCTCGATGACGCCGGCGCACCGCGCGGCGAGCGCGTCGAGCTGCTGGTCCGCGATAGCGACGACGAGGCCGCGGCGCGCGCCCTGCTCGGTAAGGCCGTCGCGGGGGTGCGCTTTCACCACCTGCCGTACGGCGACATCTGGCTGCGCGACACCGGGCCGATCTTCGTGACGCGCGACGGCGAGCTCTCGGCCGCGCGCTTCCTGTTCGATGGCTGGGGCGGCAAGTACCTGATGGACGGCGACCTCGAGGTCTCGGCCCACGTCATGGCGCGGGCCGGCGTGCGCGGCGCCGCGTTCGACTTCGTGCTCGAGGGCGGCGCGGTCGAGGTCGACGGCGAGGGCACGATCCTGACCACGCGGCAGTGCCTGCTCGGCGGCGCGCGCAACCCCGGGCTCGACCAGGCGGCGCTCGACGCGCGGCTATGCTGGGCGCTCGGCGGCACGCGGGTGATCTGGCTCGACCGCGGCCTGCTCAACGATCACACCGACGGCCACATCGACACGCTGGCCCGGTTCATCGCGCCGGGCGTGGTCGCGTGCATGGCGCCGGCCGCCGACGATCCGAACCGCGAGGCGCTCGAGGGCATCATCGCCGATCTCGGCGCGGCCAAGCTCGACGTGCTGACCGTGCCGTCGCCCGGCGCGGTCGAGGACGCCGCCGGCAACCTGATGCCGGCGAGCTACATGAACTTCTACCTCGCCAACTCGACGGTGGTGATCCCGACCTACGGCGTCGACGCCGACGCCGACGCGGTGGCGGCGATCGCGGCGATGTTCCCGACCCGGCGCGCGGTCGCGGTCGATGGCAAGCCGGTCGTCGTCGGCGGCGGTGCGTTCCACTGCTCGACGCAGCAGCAGCCGTCGGCGAGGTCCGCGCCATGAAGGTCACCGTCGCCGCGCTGCAGACCGCGTTCAGCGATGACGTCGCGGCCAACGTCGCCCGGGTGACCGAGCTGGTCCGCGAGGCTGCGGGCAGCGGCGCGCAGATCATCCTGCCCAGCGAGCTGTTCGAGGGCCACTACTTCTGCCGGACCCAGCGCGAGGAGGACTTCGCGCGCGCGGCCCCGGCCGACGGCCACCCGACGATCCGGCACTTCCAGCAGCTGGCGGCCGAGCTCGGCGTCGTGATCCCGGTGTCGTTCTACGAGCAGGCCGGCCCCGAGTACTACAACTCGATCGCGGTGATCGACGCCGACGGCCGCTCGCTCGGCGTGTATCGCAAGAGCCACATCCCCGACGGGCCGGGCTACCAGGAGAAGTTCTTCTTCAAGCCGGGCAACACCGGGTTCCGCGCGTTCGCGACGCGGTTCGGCACGATCGGCGTGGCGATCTGCTGGGACCAGTGGTTCCCCGAGGCGGCGCGCGCGATGACCCTCGCCGGCGCCGACGTGCTGTTCTATCCGACCGCGATCGGCTCGGAGCCCGAGGAGCCCGAGCTCGACAGCAAGGACTCGTGGCAGCGCGCGATGATCGGCCACGCGGTGTCGAACGCGGTCGGCGTGGTCGCGGCCAACCGGGTCGGCGTCGAGGGCGCGGGCGGCGAGGCGATCACGTTCTACGGCAGCTCGTTCGTCGCCGACGCGCGGGGCGACAAGCTCGCCGAGCTCGGCCGCGAGCTGCCGGGGATCGCCAGCGCCACGCTCGACCTCGCGCAGATCCGCCGGGTGCGGGCGAGCATGGGGTTCTTCCGCGATCGCCGGCCGTCGCTGTACAAGCCGCTGGCCGAGTGAGCCGCGTCCGCTTCACCCGGGGCGGATTATTGCTTCTGGGCGCATCGCTGTTGTCGTGAGTTGAATACACCCGACACGAGGCCGTCCCTGGGCTCGCCATGGCGATCTCCGTCGGACTTTCTGCAGGTCGCAACAGAATGTTGCCGCTGCACGAAGTGCAATGTCGCCGGGAACGGGTTACCCAGAAGCCGTGAAGTCACCGTTCGCACCCGTCGTGTTGCCGATCGCCGCGCTGGTCGCGTCGCTCGTGCGGTGGCAGAGCCAGGGCTCGAAGAACCTGTATACAGCGGTGTCGAAGCGGTTCTACATCCCGGATCCCGATCTGGGCTGGCGGGTCAGCGATCACCACCCGATCTGGATCGGCCTCGAGGTCTGCGCGGTGATGGCGGCGATCGCGGTCGGCCTGTTCTTCGCCGGTCACATCATCCGCCGGCGCGAGGCCCGGCGGCGCGAGCGCGCGAGCCTGCTGCGCGCCGCGACGTGGATCCTCGGCGCGCTGCCGCTGATCGTGCCGATCGCCGCGTTCGCCACCGGCGGGGCGCCGGCGGGCGCGCTGGATACGCTGCCGGCGTCGACGATCCAGGGCATCGAGTCGGGCATCACCGGCATCATCGATGCGCCGGCCGGGCGCTACGAGATCGTCGAGCATCCCGGCACCGCGGTGACCGCCAAGGTCTCCGCCGGCCACGAGACGTTCGACGCGCGGCTGTCGGGCGTGAAGGGCAGCTGGCAGGGCGACCCGCACGATCTCAGCAAGCCGGTCGCCGGCCAGATCAGCGCGGACGCGACCACGGTCGACACCGGCATCGACGAGCGCTCGAGCCACGCCCGCGAGGCGTACATCCACGCGGACAAGTATCCCAAGATCACCGTCGACATCGACCACGTGATCGCGGCGAGCCAGGACGGCGCCAACGCGATCAAGTTCAAGGCGCACGGCACGCTCGGCTTCGTCGGCAAGACCCACTCGGTCGAGATCGTCGGCACGATGCGCAAGCCGGACGCGGCCGCGCTGTCTCGGCTCGGGCTGGCGGGCAGCAGCGACGTGCTGCTGGTCAAGGCCGAGTTCCCGATCACCATCAAAGAGACCGCGCTCGCCGGCGATGCCAAAGACTTCGACGGCGAGCAGATTCCGATTCAAGTGTCCTTGGTGTTGCGCCACACCAGCAACTGACCCCGGCGTATGGAGCTCACGATGAAACTGTTCAACCTCGCACTCGTTACTGCCCTCGCGATCACCTCGGGCTCGGCGTTCGCCCAGACCGCGCCGACCGCCCCGACCGCGGCGCCGACCGCCCCGACCGCGACGCCGACCGCCGCCGGCGGCGACTCGATCGTCGTGCTCGCCAAGCACACCGAGGCCAAGCCGGATGACCCGGTCAAGGTCAACTTCACCAAGTTCAAGGTGACCAAGGCGACCTTCGATCCCAAGAAGATCGACGGCAGCAAAGCGACGATCGAGATCGACGCCACGAGCCTCAAGTCGGGCATCGACAAGCGCGACGCGCACCTCAACACGGCCGACTTCCTCGACACCGCCAAGAACGCCACGATCACGATCGACATCGACGGCGTGAAGAAGAAGGCGGACAAGACCTACAACGCGAACGCGACGGTCAAGTTCCGCGGCGTGACCAAGAAGTACCCGGTCACGTTCGACGTGGTCGACACCACGGCCGACACCGTGCACGTCAAGGGCGAGACCACGATCCAGCGCACGGACTTCAAGGTCGGCAAGGACCCGAAGGACCCGAAGGCGGGCGTGCAGAACGACCTGACCGTCCAGCTCGACCTGCACATCAAGAAGGTCTGATCCGACCTGGGCCGGTCCAGTCCGGCCTTCGGCCAAGCCTGGTCGCATCACCGCGGACCCGGTGCTACGCTCGCGGGATATGAAATTCTTCTTGCGAGCGGTCGTATCCGGCTTCGCGCTGAGCCTTGGCTCGGCTCTGTTCAAGAAGATCCAGAAGAAGGTCGGGCTCGCCGACGACTCCAAGCCGGCCCCCGAGGCCGTCAAGCAGGACGGCGCGACCGATCCGAATCTACAGTCGCAGCCGCAGCTCAGCTGACGCACGTGGAGTCGTCCAACCTGGCGCCGGGCTTGCTCCTGGCGATGCCACAGCTGGCGGATCCCAACTTCGCCCGGTCGGTCGTGCTCATGATCGAGCACGGCGATCACGGCTCGTTCGGGCTGGTGATCAACCATCCGTCGCCGATCCGCGCGTCCGAGCTGCTCGAGTCGCTCGAGATGAGCTGGCGCGGCGATGACGCGGCGGTGGTGTGGGCCGGCGGCCCGGTCTCGCCCAGCACCGGCTGGGTGCTACACGAGCCGATCGACCTCGCGATGCCCGGCGCGGGCACGATCGAGATCAGCACCGACGTGCTGCTGACGACGTCGCCGGAGCGGCTGCGCGCGATCGCCAGCCAGCCGCCGCGCAACGTCCGGCTGCTGCTCGGCTACTCGGGCTGGGCTCCCGGCCAGCTCGCCACCGAGATGGCGCGCGGCGCGTGGCTGCACACCGCGGTCGATCGCCGCCTGCTGTTCGACACGCCGCCCGACGACATCTGGGACACGGCGGTACGCACGCTCGGCATCAACCCGCGCGACCTGTTCACCGCCGGCGGCGTCAACTAGCATCTGGCGTGATGCAGATCGTCGCGCTCACCCCGGACGACTGGCCGGTGTTTCGCGCGGTCCGGCTGGCGATGCTGACCGAGTCGCCCTCGGCGTACGGCAGCACGCTCGAAG
>DASWOO010001058.1:0-4300 GCA_036404335.1 Kofleriaceae bacterium | reverse complement strand
GCGCCGAGCTGGTCGGCGACCGCGATCCACCGCGCGCGCTCGCGGCTGTCGTAGGCGCCGTAGTAGGCCTCGATACCGGTCAGGCCGTCGTCGCGGTAGCGGCGCAGGTAGGCCGCGGCGCGATCGTCGTACAGGTGCGGGTGGGCGAGCGACATCGCGGCGCCGGCGTCGCGGCCGAGCGCCACCGCGTCGCGCAGGCTGAGCGCCCGGTGCGGGACGTCGACCGGACCGCGGTCGTACAGGTGGCGGGAGAACGCGTCCTTCATCGACGACGCCGCGCCGGCCGCGACCATCGCGCGCGCCAGATCGGGCCGGCCGACCGACCGGCGATCGGCCTCGGCGAGCAGCGGCTCGATGTCGAGCGTGATGCCGCGCTGGACCAGCTTGGCGGCCATCACCCGCAACCGGTTGCGCCGCGCCTCGCGCACGCCGGCGAGCCGGTCCTCGAGCGCCTGCCACGGCCCGCCCCGGTCGTAGGCCAGGACGTGGACGGTGCGGCCCTCGTCGTCGCACGAGATCTCCACGCCGCGCAGCACGCGCGCGCCCGGCACCGCGCCGATCGTCGCGGCGGTCCCGGCGCAGCTGTCGTGATCGGTGAGCGCGAAGATCGCGACCCGGCGCTCGGCCGCGCGCGCGGCGACGACCTCGGCGGCGTCGGTGCCGTCGGAGCAGGTCGAGTGACAGTGCAGCTCGCAGCGCATCCAGGGGGTGTATACCAGAGCCATGGCCGAGAGCCTCGTCGCGCTCCGCGATCGCCGCGAACAAGTGATCCAACGCCTGTCCGAGGGCTACGCCGAGGACTACCTCGATATCGACGAGCTCGAGCGCCGGCTCGACCTCGCCCATGGCGCGCGCACCGTCGCCGAGCTCGAGGAGCTGATCGCGGATCTGGCGCCGGTCTCGACGCCGACCTCGTCGACCGCGCTCGCCGTGGTCAGCCCGGCGGCGATCGACGACGCGCGCCGGCCGCGCACCAAGAAGCTGCGCGTGATCATGAGCTCGGTCGAGCGCCGCGGCCGGTGGAGCGTGCCGTCCGAGCTCGAGGTCCGCACGTTCTGGGGCAACGTCGAGCTCGACCTGCGCGAGGCGTCGCTCGGGCCCGGCGTGACGACGATCCACGTCCGGGTGGTGATGGCCAACTGCGAGATCATCCTGCCGCCCAACCTGGCGATCGACGTCGACGTCTCGTCGTTCGCCGGCAACGTGACCGAGCGCCACCGCGTGCCGCCGGACGACGATCCGCAGCGGCCGGTGATCCGGCTGGTTGGCAGCGTCGCGTTCGGCAACGTCGAGATCACGACCCGGCTGCCGGGAGAGACCGCCGGCGACAGCCACCGCCGCGAGCGCCACGAGCGCCGCCTGGCCCGGCGCGAGGCCCGCCAGCTCGCGCGGGCCGAGCGCCGGTCGCTGCCGCCTGGCTCGTGATAAACTCGGCTTCATGCCAACCCCCGGCGCCGCGCCGGCTCGCCTCGGGCGATATGAGCTGATCGCGCGGCTGGCGAGCGGCGGCATGGGCGAGATCTTCCTCGCCCGGATGGAGGGCGCGGCCGGCTTCGAGAAGCTGTTCGTGGTCAAGCGGATCCTGCCGCACCTGGCAGACGACCCGCGGTTCCGCGACATGCTGATCGCCGAGGCGCGGATCGCGTCGATGATGTCGCACGCCAACGTCTGCCAGGTCTACGAGCTCGGCGAGACCGACGGCCAGCTCTACATCGTGATGGAGTACCTCGAGGGCGCGACGGTGCTGCCGCTGTTGCGCAAGCAGTCCAAGCTCGGCGTGCCGCTCGACCTCGGGTTCGTCGCCGGCGTGCTGCAGCAGGCGACCGACGGCCTGCACTACGCGCACGAGCTCAAGGACCGCGCCGGCTCGAACCTCGGCATCGTCCACCGCGACATCACGCCGTCGAACATCTTCCTGACCGACACCGGCCTGGTCAAGGTCCTCGATTTCGGCATCGCCAAGGTCAAGGACGCGTCGGCCCACACCCAGACCGGCGTGGTGAAGGGCAAGTACGCGTACATGTCGCCCGAGCAGCTGCGCGGCGCGCCGGTCGATCGCCGGTCGGACGTGTTCGCGCTCGGCGTGGTGACCTACGAGATGCTGGCGCTGCGCCGGCTGTTCCAGCGCAAGACCGATTACCTGACGTTCCGCGCGGTGATGGAGCAGCCGATCGTCGACATCCGCCACTACCGGCCGGATTGCCCCGACGCGCTGGCGATCGTGCTGGGCCACGCGCTCGATCGCGACCCGGCCAACCGCTACGCGACGTCGCGCCAGCTCGGCACCGCGCTGCTCGAGGCGGTGAGCCCCGTGCGCCGGCCGTGGTCCCAGGGCGAGATCAGCGATCTGGTCCAGCACGAGTTCGCCGACGAGCTGCGCAAGCGCGGCGTGCAGCTGGCCAGCGTGGTCGGCGGCGGCCGGCAGACCATGCCGCTGTTCGCGCAGCCCGACGAGCCCGAGGCGATCGAAGAGGACGAATTCGAGTTCCCCGAGGTCGACTCGGCGGTCGCGGGCACGCCCGCGGCCGGGCGCCAGGTCGAGGCGATCTCGTTCGCCGAGCCGACCGGCAGCGGGCCGCAGCTCGAGGCGCTGCGCGCGGCGCCCGGCGTGGCGCCCGGCGTGGCGCCCGGCGTGGCGCCTGTGATGCCGCCCCCGCCGCAGCTCGTGATGGTCCAGCCGCGGCGCAGCGTGGTCTGGCCGCTGATCGCCGGCGCGATGGTGCTGGTCGCCGGCGGCGCGCTCGCCCTGGTGTGGACGCAGATGCAGCACCAGCAGCAGCAGCCGACCTCGGTCGTGGTCACGCCGGGCGAGCACGGCCGGGTCGACAACGTCGGGCCCAACACGGTGGTGGTCGGCGTCGACCCGGCCGAGCCCGCGGGTAGCGGCAGCGCGGCGGTGCCTGACCCCGCGAGCCCGAAGCCGGGCAAGCGGCCGCCCGCGACCACCCGGCCGCCGGCCGACCCTTACAGCGTGGTGATTCACACCAAGCAGGCCGACGTGAACCGCTGCGTGACCCAGCACGGCAAGCCGCTGCCCGGGACGCGGCTGGTGATCGTCGTGGCCCCGGACGGCCGCGCCCGGCAGGTCTCGGTCGAGGGCACGAAGATCGACGAGGCGCTCGGCGCTTGCATCAAGGACGTGTTCCGGGCGGCGGTGTTCCCGCACGACGTCGACGACCACACCATCTCGGTAAACCTGCGGCCGGTCTGATCGACGCCGAACCAAAAAGTTGACGGGCGCCTCGTCAATCGTGTACTGAACAGATGTTCATGCCGACTCCGAATTCCAACGTTCACCTCTCCGTCGTCGCCGAGCCCGTCGCGCTCGAGGATCCGGTCCCGCCGAGCGTTCGCGCGGTGCTCGACCTGTACGGCAGCCAGCTGGCCAAGGTCGCGTTCCCCGAGATCGATGCGGCCTCGCTGCGCCGCCAGGCAGACGAGCTCCGCGGCGAGGCCAAGGCGGTCGCCAAGGCGCGCGAGCAGCTCGACACCGCGCTGGCCGGCTTCGCGGCGCGCATGGCGGTGCTGAGCGACACCGCGGCCCGCGCCGTCGCGTACGCGCGGATCTACAGCGACGCCCACCCCGAGCGCGGCGAGCTGGCGTCCGCCCTGACCGCGCTGGCCACGCCGTCGGACGGCGAGCCCGCCAAGCCGGCGCTGACCGCCAACGGCAAGCGCCGCGGCCGCCCGCCCAAGCGCAGCGCCGAGCTGTTCGACGACGCCGCGGCCCGCGCCGCGAGCGCCGCGGTCGACGCCGCGCTCGACGGCGCGCCGGACGACGAGCTCGCCGAGGCCTGATCGGCGCGTGATCGTCGCCTGCCGGCGCGGGGCCGAAAAGCGATCACCCCAGATGTCGCCTGCATGCAGACAGTACCTGGGGTGGGTCGGACGCTCGCGCGCCCGTCTCGAGCAGCGACCTTACTTGGTCGGCGCGGTCGTGTCGGTCTTGGTCTTGTCGTCGGTCTTCGGCGCCTTCGCGTCGGTCTTGCTGTCGGTTTTGCTGTCGGTCTTGGGCGCCTTGGCGTCGGCCTTGTTCTTCGCCGGGGCGGTGGTCGGGTCGGCCGACGCGACGACGGGGGCCGCGCACAGCGCGCCACGGCTGACGGAAGAACGGCCGGCGCGGCGTCCGCCCAGGACAGGCGCCGGCTTCTGCTCGCCCGGCTTATCGGTCGGCGAGCCACAGCCGCATGCGGCCGGTCGGGTCGGCGAACACCTCGCGCACCGCCCAGCCCGCGTCGGCGAGCAGCCCGGCCAGCGCGTCGGGTGCGTGCTTGTAGCAGTGCTCGGTGACGATCGGCTC
>DASWOO010001057.1:0-3483 GCA_036404335.1 Kofleriaceae bacterium | reverse complement strand
CGGTCTGTTAGCCTGGGAAGACATCAGCTCGATCGTGGTGACCGTGGATCACCGCGAGATCACATTTGCAGTCTTGTCTAGGCAGAACGGATTCCGGATAGGAAGGGCGGATTCATTCGTGCGCCCTGGACACAGGGTATCTGCGAAAATGTCAGTTGCCGCAATGCACTAGACGTTACCGAACACCGTCAGGGCCGTATCATCGAGTAACGTTCAGATAGGAAGTCGGGAGTCTGAGGGGGTGTGTTAGCGTAGCCGGCAACTAGCCACGTAACAGTGACACGATAAAAATTAAGTATCGTTTCGCAGATCGTGTGTGTTACTGTGTGATCCTGTTACTGAACAGACACTTCCGAACACACCTAGATCGCTGATCTACATCAGGAGTCTTCCATGAAGCAGAAGCTCGCGTCGCGCAAGAAGCTCGCCCTGGTCCTCGAGTCGGTCCGCACTCTCGACGAGCTGCAGCTGCAGCGCGCCGCCGGTGGGGTGGCCGCGATGAGTCAGCACGGCAATCCCTGCAATACCACGCTGAATCCAGGCATCTGAGCGCGCGCAGGAGATTCCCTATGAAGAAACCCACGCTGTCCCGCAAGCTCTCGCTACAACGCGAGTCGCTCCGTCACCTCGATGTCGTCAAGCTCCAGCACGTCGTCGGCGGCGCCGCGGCCGCGCTCACGCTGCCCGGTAATCCGTGCAACACGCACGGCACGTTCGACGGCGACACCCGGGGATAGCGCGCGCGGCGCCGGCGCGGCGCGTCAGGGGGTCAGCACGACCTTGCCGAACGCGCCGCGATCCTCGAGCAGCTGGTGGGCGGCGGCGGCCTCGGCGAGCGGGCGCACCTGATGGACGACCGGCACCAGCCGGCCGGCCGCGACGTGCGACAGCACCGCGAGCAGATCGGCCTTGCTGCCCATGGTCGAGCCCAGCACCTCGACCTGACGGAAGAAGATGTGGCGCAGATCGATCGCGGGGTGGAAGCCCGCGGTCGCGCCGCAGGTCACGACCCGCCCGCCGCTGCGCACCGCGCGCAGGCTCTGGACGAACACGTCGCCGCCGACGTGCTCGATCACGGCGTCGACGCCGCGCTTGCCGGTCAGCGCCCGGCACTCGGCCGCGAAGTCCGTGGTCGCGTAGTTGATCGCGACGTCGGCGCCGAGCGCCCTGGCGCGCTCGGCCTTGGCGTCGCTGCCCGCGGTCGCGATCACCCGCGCGCCGTACAGCTTGGCGATCTGGATCGCGGCGACGCCGATGCCCGAGCCGGCCCCCTGGACCAGCACGGTGTCACCCGGGCGGACCTGCGCCTTGTGCACGACCATCTGCCAGGCGGTGAGGAACGGCAGGATCGACGATGCGGCGTGCGCGAAGTCGAGGCGCTCGGGGTACGGCGCGAGGTTGACCTCGGGCACGACGATGTACTCGGCATAGCCGCCCTGGTGGTTCTCGCCGAGGATCGAGTAGTAGCGGCACAGGTTGTCGTGGCCGCCGAGGCACGCCGCGCACTTGCCGCACGACAGGCCGGGCTGGACCACGACCTTGGTGCCGGGGACCGCGGTGGCGCCCGGGCCGGCGGCGTCGACCTCGCCGGCGATGTCGGCGCCGAGCCGGTGCGGGAACTGCAGCTTGAACGCCGGGCCGCCGCGCCGCGTCCAGATGTCGAGGTGGTTGAGCGCGACCGCGCGGATGCGCACGCGGACCTCGCCGGGGCCGGGCTCGGGCCGCTCGAGCTCGGCCAGCTGCAGCACCTCGGGACCGCCGTGCTGGTGGATCACCATCGCTGTCATCGTGGGCATGGCACAACCCTACCGCGTTGATCTGTGGATCGCAGCGCGGTGCGGTACAACGCGGGCATGCGCGTCGTCCCCGTACCCTGCCTCAAGGATAACTTCGCGTACCTCGTGATCGACGGCGACGGCCGGTGCGCCGTCGTCGATCCCGGCGAGGCCGCGCCGGTCGAGGCCGCGCTCGCCCGCGAGGGCGCCACGCTCGCCGCGGTCTGGGCGACGCACCACCACGCCGACCACGTCGGCGGCGTGCCCGCGCTGGCCCGGGCCCACCCCGGCCTCGAGGTCGTGATCGGCGCGGTCGACGCGCCCCGGGCGACCGACGTCACCCGCGAGGTCACCGACGGCGACGAGGTCGCGCTCGGCGGGCTGCGCGCGCGCTGCATCCTCAACCCCGGCCACACCCTGGGCGCGGTCAGCTACCTGATCGAGGGTTGCGTGTTCACCGGCGACACCCTGTTCGGCGGCGGCTGCGGCCGCGTGTTCGAGGGCGACCCGGCGATGATGCACGCCTCGCTCACCAGGCTCGCGCAGCTGCCGCCCGAGACCAAGGTCTACTTCGGCCACGAGTACACCGCCGCGAACCTCCGGTTCGCCGCCGCGGTCGAGCCCGGCAACCCCGAGCTCGCCGCGCGCGCCAAGGCCCTGGCCTCGCCGTCCACGCCCTCGACTATCGCGGTCGAGCTCGCCACCAACCCGTTCCTACGCAGCGCCCAGCCCGAGGTGATCGCGGCGGCCGGCCAGCGCGGCGCCGCCGGTGATCCAGTCAGCGTGTTCGCCGCGCTGCGCGAGTGGAAGAACAAGTTCTAGCGAAGGGCGGTAGAGCGCGCGGGGAAGGCTTGTGACCGGGCGCGACGCACGAATCGTCCGAGCACGTCCGCAGGCCGCGCTATTGTCGCGCGGGTGACGCTTCATCCGCTCGTCCGAGTAATATGGGCCTGTCCGCTCCTCGGCGCGTGTACGGTCGGCGCCGCCGGGGCGATCGACGAGCACGGCTTTCGAGCGGCGATGGTACGCGGCTCATTTGGCCTCAACCCGCTCTCCGTGGCGACGGATCTCGGTGTCACGACGTCCGGCGAGGAC
This sequence comes from Kofleriaceae bacterium, assembly GCA_036404335.1. Classification (GTDB taxonomy): domain Bacteria; phylum Myxococcota_A; class Polyangia; order Haliangiales; family Haliangiaceae; genus JABFXX01. The sequence goes on along the minus strand of DASWOO010001057.1, from coordinate 613 downwards.
CGGGCGCGGTCGGTCGTGGCCGACATCGGGCTGCGCTCTTCGTTGCGCTCGTTGTTCGACTGGGACCGCAACTCGCTCGAGCAGTACACCCCGACGATCGACCTCGGCCTCTCCGCGGGTGTCGGGCTTGGTCTGGCGGGATCGGATCTCTTTGGACGCGCCTGGCTGGGCGCCTGGACAGACATCCGGCTCAGGTCAGACCAGGATGGCTACACCGCCATCCATCTGGAGCTTCGGCACGACGAGGCCTCGGGACACGACGCGGCCACCTACGTGCTGCTCGGCGTGGACCTGGCCTGGTATCCCAAGGGCGCCTTCGGCCACTGACGCCGGTCGCGCCGGCTGTCCGTGAATTAAAATTTCACGCTCCGAAGGCGGCAGACCTGCCCGAAGAGTTAGCGCGAGGCGCGATCGCCGCGCGGGCCGCGCCGCTATGATCGCCGGGTGCGGTTCGCGATCCGACCGGCGGTGGTCGGTGACGCCGAGGGCATCGCCCGCGCGCACACCGCGAGCTGGCAGACCAGCTACCGCGGGATCCTGCCCGAGGCCGTGCTGGCGCGCATCGACGTCGATCAGCGGGCGGCGAGCTGGCACCGGGTGATCCTCGATCCCT
>DASWOO010001056.1:0-3201 GCA_036404335.1 Kofleriaceae bacterium | reverse complement strand
CGGCCGAGCGGGCTGTAGCGGTAGCCGAAGAACACGCCGCCGAGCGGGCTCGAGTAGCTCGGGCCGGCGGTGTAGAAGCCGTTGGTGTAGCCGGCGTACGCGTTGACGATCGTGTTGAGCGTCAGCGCGGTCTGGATGCCGGCGACGGTGACCAGCGGGTACGAGTCGATCTTGATGCTGTCGCCGATGCCGGTGTAGTAGCCGATCGACGCGTCGACGTAGACCCGGGTCAGCGGCAGCCACTGCCAGTTGACGTGCAGGCCGACCTGATTCTGCAACCGGTTGGCGAACTGCTGGGTGCCTTCCTCGAACACGTCGACGGTGTTCTCGAAGTACAGGTAGCCGCCGAGCGAGCGGCCCGCCGGCAGGTAGTTGAGGCGCAGGTCGAGCGAGTTGACGTCGCGGTTGGTGTCGCGCTCCGACTCGAAGTTGGTCGCGCGGATGTCGCGCTCGAAGTGATCCTGAAACGCGAACTGCAGCGGGTGCTCGGGGTTGACGATGCCGCGGAACAGCAGGCCGCCGGCGAGGCCGCCCTGCGAGGTCACCGCGTCGTTGGTCGACAGGTACTGGTCGTACGACGCGTACAGGTTGAAGCTGTACTGGAAGTCGCCCTTGGACCCGGAGTTGGTCGACGCGGCGTCGTCGAGCGCCGGATCTTCGGCGGTGCCGTTGGCCGTGTTGTTGTTGCCCGCGGTCGACCGCGCCTGCAGCCGCTGGTAGGGCAAGGAGCCCGTGCCGAGCTCGGCGATCACGCGGAGCAGGCCGGCGGCGACCGGGTTCTGGTTCTCGTAGAACACGTTCGAGACCACGCCGGTCTCGATGCCGATCTGTGGGCGGATGATCGTGCCCTCGCCGACCTTCACGCCGGCGCCGTTGACGATCGAGATCGGGTTGACCGCGCTGCCGGGATCCATCGCCGCGGGCGGCGGCGGGATGCCGTCATCTGCCAGGGCGGGCGTGACGCTGGCGACGAGGCCGGCGCTCAAGGCCGTAAGACTGGCGAATAACTTCAACGGTTTCATGAAACTAGCTAACTAGGAGACCAGCGGGCTGCCGCATACTACGTGCGAGCTTCTCGCTGCGTCAACTCGCGGCCAGGGTAGGTGACCGAGATAGCAGACAGCGTTCACGCGGGGCAGATTCATTTGGCCCAGGCTGCAGTTATTGACCACCCTGAGCGGGCGTGACTCAGTCAGACGATGATCACAACTGGAGTCCCGCGCGCGGACGGCGTACCATGGTTGCTGGATGGGGGTCCGATCGCTTTACCTTGCGATTCCAGCGGCTTCGGCCTGGCTGGTCGCCGCGTTGGCGTCCGGATGTAGCGCGCCCGCCGAGTGCCAGGCGCCGACCGAGCTGGCGTTCGACGGTACGAGCATCACGGATCGCGACGCGGTCGCGCCCGGCGTCCAGACCGATCTCCACCTGACGTCGTCGCTCGCGGCGGGCGAGATCGTGTCGCTCGAGCTCGCCGGCGACGACGGCACCGCGATCGCGACGATGACCGCGCCGGCCGACGCCGATGGCAACGTCACGTTCAGCGATGTGTCGATGCCGCCGCCGCACGTCGTGCTGCACGCGACGGCCAACGCGACCTGCGGCACCGGCCGCGCCGAGCTGGCGGTCGACGTCGGCGGCGGCTCGGCGTGTCAGCTGTCGCTGTCGCCGGCGCCGGAGGCCAACCCGTACTACGCGCCGACCGGCGTGCTCAGCTCGCGGACCGATCCCGACGCCGCGACGCCGGGTTACCAGGCCACGGTCCAGGTCGCGACGCTGCCGGGCTGGACCGCGGAGCTGTTCGAGACACCGGGCCCGGCGACGATCGGCTCGGATCTGCCGATGGCCGTGTCGCTCGGCAGGATCACCGCGGCGGCCGACGGCGTCGCCAGCCAGGCGGTCAGCGTGGCCGACGGCGAGCTCGGGTTCTACGCGATCTGCCGCGGCCCGGCCGCCAGCCAGGTGACCTCGGACCCGACCACGGTCATCGCCGACACCACGCCGCCGGCGTGCCGGCTGACCGTGCCGCTGGCGCCGTCGACGATCACGCGGCGCTACGACACCGACGCGGCCACCGCGGGCTGGCAGCTGCCGGTCGCGGCCCACGCCGACGGCGACGACGTCGCGGGCGAGCCGGCCGAGCTGCTGGCCGGCCCGTCGGGCGGCACGGCCGCGGCGATCGCGCTGCCGGCGATCGATGGCAGCGGCAACGCCACCGCGACCGCCACCGTGGCCGCGCGCGCCGGCAACTGGGACGTCGCGCTGACCGTGCACGACCACGCCGGCAACGCGTGCGTCGTCACCCAGACCTTCGACGTCGAGCCCGAGGCCTGCGACGTCACCGTGGCGCCGACGATGGCCAACGCCGACGCCGATCCCCGGGCCGGCGCCCAGGCCGCGCTCGCGGTCCACGTCGCCGCGCCGAGCCAGGTCGCCACCACGTGCAGCCAGCAGCGGGTCTCGGTCAGCTGCGGCATCGATTCACCGACCAGCTTCACCGACGCCACCGGTCAGCGCACGCTGTACCCGACGCTGTGCAGCCAGGCGCAATGCGCGGTGCACCGCACCTGCGTGGTCGACGCCGAGGGCATCGCCGCCGGCGGCGCCGTGATCCATACCAAGACCGCGATCGTCGTCGACTTCGACAACACGAAGTAGCTCGCGCGGCTCAGCGGGCCTGCTGCCAGGCCCAGTACTTCGCGATGCCGGCGTCGGGCCGCGTCGTCGGCTGGTAGCCGAGCAGGCGGTGGGCGCGGTCGATGTTGGCGTAGGTGACGGGGACGTCGCCGGGCTGCATCGGCTGCCAGTCGATGGTGGCCGGCCGGCCGATCACGCGCTCGATGGTGTCGACCAGGTCCACGAGCGAGATCGTGTGGGTGCCGCCGAGGTTGAGCAGCTCGTAGTCGCCGGGCGCGACCCGCTCGATCGCGGCGACCACGCCGGTGACGATGTCGGCGACGAAGGTGTAGTCGCGGCGGGTGGTGCCGTCGCCGAACAGCGTGATCGGCTGGCCGGCGGCGATCGCGGCGCTGAACTTGGCGATCGCCATGTCAGGGCGCTGGCGCGGGCCGTAGACCGTGAAGAACCGCAGGGCGAACACGCCGAGGCCGAACAGGTCGCGGTAGGCCGAGAGCTGGAGCTCGGACATCCGCTTGGTCGCGGCGTACGGCGACGCCGGGGTCAGGCACGGATCGTCCTCGCGGA
>DASWOO010001055.1:0-2284 GCA_036404335.1 Kofleriaceae bacterium | reverse complement strand
GTCGGTCACGCCGAACCACCAGTCGCCGATGGTCGGCGCGTAGCCCGCCGGGCCCTTGGCCATCAGCGTGACCTTGGAGACCGCGCCGGTGGCGTCGTAGACCTTGCGGAGGATCATCGTGCCCTCGGGGAAGGTCACGTTGGTCGCCGGGCCGTCGGGGTGGATGGTGCGGTAGTCGCGCGCGTCGCTGTTGATCGCGACGTCGATGTCGAAGTCGCCGATCGCCGACTTGTACGCGGCGCTGTCGATCTTGGTGACCCGCATCGTGCTCGCGGCGCGCTGGACCAGCTCGAGGTCGAGCCCGTCCATCTGGTGGCCCGGCGTCGCGTCGACGACCGGCTCGCCGCCGGCGCCCGGCTCACCGGTGCCCGGCGTGCCGTCCTGAGCGATGGCGCCATAACAACCCGAGACCAGAGCCAGCATCGCGAGACCACGCATGTGGCCAGCGCATCGCAAGACGCATACCGCGCGGCGCGCGCGGCATTCCCGACGAGGAATCGCGCGAGATCGTGAGGCCCGCGCTCCCAGCGCGTGCGCGGCGCGATCGTCTCCATCCCGGCGACCGCGGCGGCGAAGTTGTGCACGCCGCCGATCAACTCGTGACAGCGAGGTCTCTGGCCGCGCGCCGCGTGTGAGCCAGCAGACCGCGGCCTCGCGCAGCGCAGCGCTCGCTGATCATCGCGCTGCGCAAGCTGCGCAAGCTCGCGCAGCCCGCGTACAGCTGGGCGGCGGCTCGCCACCATGGAGCCTCGCGACTACTGTACGAGGCGCTCCGCCGATCCCTTCCCCGAAGCAGGTGCAGCGGCTGGCGCTACGCGAAGCCGAAGCCGAACATCCCGAGCCCGCCGAGCCCGACCACCAGGCCCAGGGCCCACAGCGGCCGGCGCCGGGTCAGCGCCGCGATCGCCGACAGCGCGATCGCCACCTGCAGCAAGGTCACCGCGATCGCGAACCGATGGTGGTGCTCCATCAGCGCCTCGGACCGCTCGTTGTTGTCCTTGACCTTGTCCTCGAGCTCGCGCGCCGACTTCTGGATCTCCTCCGACTCCTTGCGGTAGCGCACGGCGTCGGCGGCGAGCTTGGTCGAGACGGCGGGCTTGGTGTCGGCGACGATCATCGCCTCGCCCTCGGACAGGGTCGCCTTGAGCCCCTTGGCCTGGAAGTACGCCCACTGGTCCGAGGCGCGCGACTGGTTCAGCATCGCCTCGCTCTTCTCGAGGATCGCCTCGTTGGACCGCGCGCCCGACTCGAGCGACGCGACCGCGGCGAACACCGCGATGATCGCGGTCGACAGCGACAGGTACCGGGTCCAGCTCGGCGACGCCGCCGGCTTGTGGGCGTGGGCGTGCTCGTGGTCCTCGAGCCGCTGGTCGATGTGTTCCTTCAGCTCGGCGGTCTCGATGTCTTCCTCAGGCATGTAAGCCTCCTTACCAGCTACTCGACTGGTCCGGTCTCAGTCTCGCCCGGCGCGACCTCGTCCGTGTTGGGCCGCGCCACGATCTCGACCGACTTGAGGTGCGCCGGCGCCTTGGCCCGCTCGTCCGCGGACATCAGCGCGACCTCGAGCTGGCCGAGCCGATCGACCTCGGACAGCGCGTTGAACCCGCCGATGAACACCCCGCGCAGGTAGACGTACGGCACGGTGGTCTGCTTGGTCTCGGCCGCCAGCGGCATCGCCTTGGCCTCGTGCTCCGGCTCCTCGAGATCGACGAAGTCGAAGTCGACCTTGTTGCGCTCGAGCAGGGTGATCGCCCGGCCGCTCCACGGGCAGCTCCGCTTGCCGAAGATCTGCGCCTTGATCGCCGGATCCCCGAAGCCTTGCTTGGCCTTCTGCGCCTTCTGAGCAGCCGCGTCAGGCGTGGTCGCCGCAACGGCCGCGACCTTCTGGGCGTGGGCCTGCGCCTTGTGGACCGCCTCTTCCTTGGACTCGTAGCGCTGGCCCAGCAGCTTGGCCAGCCGCTTGCGGGCCTGGACATAGCGCGGGTCGGTCGCGACCTTGTCCTGCAGGTAGTCGCGCAGCTCGCCGCCGATCTCGTCGGCGCGGTTCAGCGCGGCCAGCACCTTGCGGGTCGCCTGCGTCGTCCATTTTTTGTCCTTGTCTGACTCGGGCTCGGCCTGGGGCATAGGCGCTCCATACCACACCGCCCCACGCGACCTGCAGCCGCGCTTGCAAATCCCCGAGTTTCCATGGGGCGAGGACGTGCGAACGCGGTAAAATCCCGAGACGTGGAGGAACGTGTTGATAGTCGCCGGCTGCTGCTCATCGACGACAGCGAAATCGCGC
>DASWOO010001054.1:0-6362 GCA_036404335.1 Kofleriaceae bacterium | reverse complement strand
GCCACGCGCAGCGCCGGGTGATGTGCGCGCACGCACGCGAACGCGCGGGTCAGCGCGTCGAGCTGGAGGTCGACGACGCGGAAGCACAGCGGCACGTGATACGCGGTGGCCTCGGGCGCGTTGCGCTGCAGCAGCCACAGGCCCTGCTGGCCGAGCGACAGCGGGTACGGCGCGACGGGGACTGGCGTCGCCGCGGGTGCCGGTGCCGGTGCCGTGACGGGGACGGTGCTCGCGACGGGGACGGTGCTCGCGACGGCGCCGACGCTCGAGGTGACGATCGGCGCAGCGACGGAGACGGTGCTCGCGGTGACGAACGGCGCCAGGTGATGCGCGAGCGCGCCGATCGTGAGGTACTCGAACAGCTGGGCCGGGCCGAACCCGGGATCGAGCTCGGCGCGGATCTGGCCTGCCAGCTCGACCAGCGCGAGCGACGACAGCCCGAGCTGCAGGACGTCGTCGCCGTCGGCGAGCTCGCGCGGCGCGCGGCGGGCGTGGTGGGCGACCGCCCGCCCGAGCCAGGCGCGCGCGGCGTCCGACGCGCGCGGTGCCGCGGTCTTCGCCGACACCGGCGCTGATGCCGCGATCTTCGTCGATACCGCGGTCATCGTCGACGTCGACGCCGGCGCCGCCGTGTACCAGTGCGGCGTGCGCTCGAACGGATAGCCCGGCAGCGGGATCCGGCGCGCCCCGGTGGTCACCGGCCACGCGACCGAGGCGCCGGCCTGCCAGGCGCGCGCGAGCTGCGCCAAGGCCCCGTCGCCGACCAGCGCCGGCGGCGCGCCGGTGCGCGCGAGCTGCGCCAGCGCGGCGGCCAGCTCGTCGAGCGAGCCGACGACCAGCGCGAGCCGGACCGTCTGCGCGTCGCGGCCGACCTGCAAGGTATAGGCGACATCGGCGAGCGTGCCGGCGAGCGCGCCGGCGGCGAGGCACGCGGCGAGCCGGTCGGCGACCACGCGCAGCTGCTCGGGCGTGCGGGCCGACAGCGGCACCAGCCATGGACCGGGGCCGGGCGCGATCGACGCGCGCGGCGCGGCCTCCTCGACGATCAGGTGCGCGTTCGAGCCGCCGGCGCCGAAGCTCGAGATCCCCGCCCGGCGCGGCGCGCTGCCGCTCGACGGCCAGGCCGCCCGCGCGCGCTGGACCGCGAACGGCGACCGGTGAAACACGATGCCGGGGTTGAGCGGCTCGGCGTGCAGCGACGGCGCCAGCTCGCCATGGCGGAGCTGGAGCAGCACCTTGGTCAGCGCGGCGATGCCCGACGCGCTCTCGAGGTGGCCGAAGTTGCCCTTGAGCGAGCCGAGCGCGCAATGCTGCGGCGCGCCGCCGTCGTGCGCGGCGAACGCGTGCGACAGCGCGGCGACCTCGATCGAGTCGCCGAGCGCGGTCGCGGTGCCGTGCGCCTCGACGTAGCTGATCGTCGACGCCGGCACCCCGGCGCGCTCGATCGCCCGCGCGACCACGTCCTGCTGCGCGCGCAGGTTGGGCACGTTGTAGGCCGACGTCCGGCCGCCGGCGTTGATTGCGCTGGCCTTGATCACGCCGTAGATGTGGTCACCGGCGGCGCGCGCCGCGGCGAGCGGGCGCAGCACCACCGCGCCGACGCCCTCGCCGGCCAGGAAGCCATCGGCGCGCTCGGCGAACGGCCGGCACTCGCCGCTGGGCGACAGCATACCGAGCTCGCCGAGCACGTCGAGGTGACCGCGGCCGAGCAACAGGTTCACGCCGCCGGCGATCGCGCAGTCGTTGTCGCCGTTCGCCAGGCTGGCGATCGCGAGGTGGATCGCGGTCAGCGCCGACGAGCACGCGGTGTCGATCGCGACGCTCGCGCCCTGGAAGTCGAGCAGGTACGACACGCGATTGGCGATCGACGAGTACGCGGTGCGGTCGTTGTACGAGGCGTTCATCACGCCGACGAACACGCCGATCCGGCGGCGATCGCCCAGCGTGGCCGGCGTGTACCCCGCGTCCTCGACCGCGCGGTACGCGGTCTCGAGGAACAACCGCTCCTGCGGATCCATCAGCGCCGCGTCGCGCTCGGACACGCCGAAGAACGCGGCGTCGAAGCAGTCGACGTCGGCCAGGAACCCGCCGCGCGGGCGCGGGCCCGGGCCCCACGTGCACCACCAGCGCTCGGCCGGATAGTCGGCGACGTGCGACGCGCCCTGGCGCAGGTTGGCCCACAGCTCGTCGACGGTCTCTGCGCCAGGGTAGCGCCCGGCGAGGCCGACGATCGCGACGTCGCCGGGACCTCCGGCGGGCACGGGCGCGATCACGGCCGGCGCGGCCACGGACGCCGCCGGCGCGACCACCGACGCCCCCGGCGCAGCCACCGGCGCGGCGGACAGCTGGAACATCGAGATCAGCGCCGGCCGCTGGGTCGCGACGAAGTGCTCGACCAGCTCGTCGATCGTGCGCAGCTCGAAGAACAGCGTGCTGCCGACGTCGCGGAAGTCGCGCGCGACCGCGCCGTTCATCCGCGACACCAGGATCGAGTCCAGGCCGTAGTCGTGCAGGTCGCGCGCCGGGTCGATCTCGGCGAGCTTGAGCGTCTCGCTCGCCATCCGCGTGAAGTACGCCGCGGTGCGCGCGCGCAGCGTGCGCTCGAGCGACGGATCGCTCGCCGCGACCGGCAGCGGCGCCACGATCGGGCTCGCCGCGTCCGGCAGCGGCGCCGCCACGGGTGCTGCCACACCCGCGGTGGCGGCAGCAGGCGCCGCCACGGCCGCGCCGCGCGCGAACCGCACCGCGCCGTCGCTCTCGGCGACGAACAGCTGCTGGCCGAGCTCGTGGGCGTCGGGATCCGGCTGGTAGGCCCCGGCGAAGCCTTCCTCGCCCAGCACCTCGAGCCAGCGCGCCGGGCTGACCACCGGGCTGCCCGGGACGCGGAGCGCGGCGTCGGCGTACAGCCACCAGCCGTCGAGCAAGCCGAACGTCAGGTGCGCGAGCAGCGTGTTGCGGCTCATCTCGTTGATCAGCACCAGGCCGCCGCCGCGCAGCAGCGCCTTGGCGTGGCGCAGCGCGCGCGCGACATCCGTGGTCGCGTGCAGCACGTTGGTCGCGATCACCAGGTCGTAGTGGCCGACCGCGAGCCCCTGCTCGTCCGGCGCGCGCTCGACGTTGAAGATCGCGCCGCGCACGAACGGCCGGCCGGGCGCGAACAGCTCCTCGGCGCGGAACAGGAACGCCCTGGACAGATCGGTGAAGCAGTACTCGGCGATGCGATCGGCGACCGGCGCCAGCGCCTCGAGCACGCGCGCGGTGGTCGCGCCGGTCCCGGCGCCGATCTCGAGGATCCGGATCGCGCGCCCGGGCTCCGCGGCGGCCCACCGCTCGATCGCATCGCGCGCGATCGCGGCCAGCCCGCGATTGAAATGATCGGCGATCGGATCGTCGCGGTAGATGCCCTCGACCCGGGTCATCGCCGAGCCCGGGAACAGCACCTCGGTCGCGGGCCGCGCGCCGGTCAGCACGTCGGGCAGCGCGGCGAGGCACAGCTCGACCAGGTCGGTCTGCGCCACGAGGTTGGCGTGCTGGCGCCAGCCCGGCCGCTCGGTGTGCCACTGCTGCCACAGCACCGCCGTGCTCGGCAGCGCCACGCGCTCGCGGCGCTGGCCGCCGCGCACTACGAGCAGGCCGGCGTCGGCGAGCACGCGATCGGACTCGGCGAGCCAGCGCGCGTACTTGCCGAGCAAGCGGCCGCCGAGCGCGTCGAGCCCGAGGTCGCGCAGGGTCGCGAGCAGCAGCTGTCCGGCGAGCTCGACCAGGCGGTGGTCGGGCAAGGACGCGCGCAGCGTCGCGCGGTCCCGGGGCGGCTCGGCGGGCGCCGCCGCGAGCGCGCGCACGATCGACGGGTTGGTCGCGGCGATCACCCGGCGCTCGGCGTCGACCGCGAGGCCGCGCAGCGCGCCGGCGTCGAAGGTCTGGACCAGCGCGAGCTGGGCGTGCGGGCTAGCAAGCAGATCGCCGAGCGCGGCCAGCGCCGGGCCGGGCGCGAGCGAGTCGATGCCGAGCGCGGCCATGCGGTCGCGGTAGAACGCCGCGCCGACCACGCCGACGCCGCCCCAGTAGCCCCAGTGGATCGTGCGGACGCGCGCCGCGCCGGCCTGATCGACCGCGTGGGCGAGCGCGTCCTTGAACGTGCAGCCGGCGGCGTAGTTGGCCTGGCCGGCGTCGCGCACGAAGCTCTCGATCGACGAGAACCACAGCACGAAGTCGCGCGCCTCGGCGGCGAGCACCCGCGCCAGGTTGACGCCGGCGTCGACCTTGGCCGCCAGCGCGGCGCGAAATCGCGCCTCGTCCATGTGGGCCAGCGTCCGGTCGGCCAGCACGATCGCCGAGTGCACGACGCCGTCGATCACCGGGTGGACCTCGCGCAGCGCGCGGTGCGCGGCGCGGAGCGCGTCGAGATCGCCGGCGTCTGCGCACAGGTAGCGCGGTGGGGCCGCGCCGTGCGCGCGCGCCGCGGCGGCGAGCTGGGCCAGCTTGTCGGCGACCTCGCCGGCGAGCGGCCGGCGGCCGATCCAGACGATCGACGCCTGATGGCGCTCGACCATGTGATGGCTCCACAGCGCGCCGAGCCCGCCGGCGCCGCCGACGACCACGTAGACGCCGCGCGTGCGATACGGCGGCGGCGCCGACGGTAGCGCCGCGCTGGGCATCAGCTCGTGGGTGAACCAGCGGCCGCGCCGCCACGCCCAGGTCGCACCGGCGGTGGACGCGGGCGCGCCGTACAGGGCGTCGAGCCCGAACCCGGCGCCGGGCTCGGCCGGCGCGTCGACCAGCCGCAGCGTCCAGGCCGGGTGCTCGTGCGCCACGCTGCCGGCCAGGCCGTGCACGCTGGCGTGGGTCGGGTCGACCACGTCGCCGTCGGTCACCCGCTGGGTGCCGGCGGTCACCACGGTCAAGCCCAGCGCGCGGCCCGCGTAGCCGAGCCCGAGCAGCGCCTTGACGATGCGGAACAGCTGGATCACGCCGTGCGCCTGATCGGCGATCGCGCACGACAGGTCGCCGGCCACCGCGCTCGGCGGCGGCGCGACCCACACCATGTGGTCGATCGTGTGCTCGCCCAGCTGGCGCGCGATCGCCTCGATCGACGCGTCGGGCGCCGGCGCGATCACGCGGCAGCGCGGATGCCGCGCGGCCAGCTCGTCGCGCAGCCGGCCGCCGGCGTCGACCACCACCACGGCGTGCTCGGCCGCCGGGCTCAGCTCGCTCGCCGGGACCGGATCGGCCGGCTCGGGATATCGCGCCAGCCAGATCGGCAGCAAGGTCTGCATCGTCGACGGGCGCGCGGTCTCCGGGGCGCGGCGGCGATCCAGCGCGCGAAACGCCAGGCCGCGCATCGCCACGCAGATCTGGCCGCGGCCGTCGAGCAGATCGAGATCGAGCACGCGGCCGGTCCCCGGGCGATGGCCGGCGAGCCGCAGCCACGCGGTCATCTCGGGCGCGAGCGGGGCGAGCACGTCGAGCCGGTCGAGCGCGAACGGCACGGGGGTGACGCCGGCCGGGGCGTCGGGCAGCGCGCCGGCGACGAGGTCGAGGCCGACCGCCGCCTGGATCGCGGCGTCGAGCAGGCCGGGGTGCAGCGAGTGGTCGCCCAGCGCCGCGCGATCCGCGCCGGGCAGCCGCAGCGTGGCGACCACCTCGCCCGGACCGCACGCCAGCTCGGCGAGCAGCTGGAAGCCCGGGCCGTACTCGACCCCGGCGCGCGCGATGTACGCGTAGCACGCCGCCGGCGTGACCGGCGCGCGCGCGAGCCGGCCGCGCAGCGCGGCGAGATCGACCGCCGGCCGCGGCGCGGCAACATCGCGCGAGATCTGGCCATGCGCGTAGACCCGCTCGGCGTCGCCGGCGTCGCGCAGCTCGAACCGACGCAGCGCGCCGGCCGCGCCGGTGTCGTCGATCATCGCGAGCGCCAGCGCCGGTCCGGCGCGGTCGACCACCACGGGCCGGATCCACGTCACGTCCCGCAGCGCGAGCCGTGTGCCTTCGCCGCGCAGCGCGCGGGTCACGAAGTCGAGGCTCGCCACCGCCGGCAACAGCGCCGCGCCGCCGACCACGTGGTCGCGCACGAACCAGTCGTCGGCGGAGATCCGGATCGGCGTCGCCCGCCCGGTCGGGGCGCGATCCACAGTGCTCGCCGCGCGATCCGGCGTGCTCGCCGCGCGATCCGGGGGGCTCGGCGCGCGCCACGGGTGGCGCACCGCGCTGAATGGATAGCTCGGCAGGCTGACCCGGCGGCCGCCGCCGGCCTCGGCCAGCGCGCGCAGCTCGACCGGCGCGCCGGCGACCCACGCGCGCGCCAGCTTCTTGAGCTTGCCGGCGGCCAGCCAGTCGGCGAGCCGCGGCTCGGGCGCGCGCGG
>DASWOO010001053.1:0-3919 GCA_036404335.1 Kofleriaceae bacterium | reverse complement strand
GCGGCGGCGGCGTGGCGACCGGGGTCCGGCCGGCGTCGGCGAGCTGGGTCGGCCGGGCCTCGTGGCCGGAGCGCGCGACGAAGAAGATCACGACGGCGGCGACGACCACGGCGGCGATCGCCGGCACCACCAGCTTCTTGCTGCGCGGGTGCTCGATCGTGATCTGCGGCATGTTGGCGATCTGGCCGGCGCCCCCGGTGGTCCGCGGGTTGGGCAGATCGAGCGAGGTGATGCCGCCCCGCTCGGCGCGATGCGACGACGAGAGGTGCGACGACGAGATGCTGTGCGAGCCCGAGATGTGCGAGTGCGACGCCGACGAGGTCAGCGCGCGCTCGCCCGAGTGCATCCGCTCGCCCGACGGCGTCGGCATGCCGGGCACGCCGCCCATGCGCACGACGTCGATCACCGGCAGCTGGTCGCGGCCGGCGCCCTGGCGGGCCCGGGCGACGTACGCCTCGATCACGTTATTGGTGTTGACCCGGTCGTCCTTGAACAGCGAGCTGACGCACTCGCCGACCTCGGCGGTCGTGACCGCGGTGCCGCTCTGGGTCAGGTAGCGCTCGATGTCCTTCTTCATCGCGCCGGCCGACGCATAGCGGTCGTCGCGGTTCCACGCCATCGCGCGGTAGCAGATATCGTCGAGCTCCTTGGGGATCGTCGGCTTGATCGTCGAGATCCGCGGGATGTCCTCGGACGCGAGCGCCCAGAGCTTCTCCTGCTCGTTCTTGCCGTCGCGCATCCGCTTGCCGGTCAGCGCTTCCCACATCAGGACGCCGGCGGAGAACACGTCGGCGCGCGCGTCGACCTTCTGGCCGCGGCCCTGCTCGGGCGACATGTACGAGACCTTGCCCTTGACCACGCCCGCGTGGGTCTCGTGCATCGAGTCGCTCGCCTTGGCAATGCCGAAATCGAGCAGCTTGACCTGGCCGTCGAACGTCAGGAACACGTTCTGCGGGCTGACATCGCGGTGCACGATGTTGAGCGGGGTGCCATCGAAGTCTGTGAGCTTGTGTGCGTAGTCCAGTCCCGACAGCACATCGCACAGCACGCGCAGATGCATCGCCTGCGTCAGCCCGAAGCCCGCCGTGCGTGTCCGGCGCCGCACGTGATCGAGGCCCCGGCCGTCGAGGTAATCCATCGCCATGAAGTAGCGATCGCCATCGTTGCCGACCTCGTTGGTCTGCACGATGCTCGGGTGGCTGAGCCGCGCAGCGAGCCGCGCCTCGTCGAGGAACATCATGAGGAACGCGGGTTCCTCGACGAGCTCGGGCTTGAGCTCCTTGACGACCACCAGCTTGTTGAAACCACCCGGGCCTTGGACCATCGCGAGATAGACCACGCCCATACCACCACGCGCGATCTCGGCGATCAGTTGGTACTTGCCGAGCATCCGTCCAGGATCGGCGAACATTCGCAAAGCAGACTACTACAAAGCAGAGCCAATGATCTTGGCTTTTATGACTATGTGTTTTGAGTTGGTGCGCTGCAACACCGACGAGAAACTGACAGAAATCAATCTGAGGTCCCCGTTAGGGAAAATTCGATTCAACCAGGTGACGCGATGTGTGTAGACCTGCCGCGAGGCGGGTCGTTTGACGGCATGCCGCCCTCCGAACTACCCTGCCCGGACCATGTACCTGGGCATCGTCAAAGGGACCGTCGTCGCCGAGCGCAAGGCGTCGGGCCTCGAGGGCAAGAAGCTCATGCTGGTCCAGCCGGTCGACGAGCACGGCGCCGCCGTCGGCGAGCTGCAGGCCGCCGTCGACACCGTGCAGGCCGGCGAGGGCGATCTGGTCTACCTCGTCGGCTCGCGCGAGGCCGCGCTGGCCTGCGAGCCGTCGTTCGTGCCGGTCGACGCCGCGATCGTCGGGATCGTCGACGGGATCGACGTGACCAACCCGGCCGTCCCGGAGCACGGCCGATGAGGTACTGCCGCGTCGTCGGCCCGATGTGGGCCACGGTCAAGCACCCGGCCTACGCCGGCCGCTCGCTGTTCGTCGTCCAGCCGGTCGACGCCGCGGGCGCCGACACCGGCGCGAGCTTCGTCGCCGTCGACCACGTCCAGGCCGGGCTCGGCGACAAGGTCGTCGTGCTCACCGAGGGCACCGGCGTGCGCCAGATCCTCAAGGCCGGCGACGCCACGCCGATCCGCTCGGTCATCGTCGGGATCGTCGACGCCGTCGACGTCGCCCCCGATCCCGCCGCCCAGGGAGCTGCGAAATGAACCGATCGCTCCGCGTCCAGATCGCCGACGCCGCCCGCTGGATGCACGCCGCCGGCTGGGTCGCCAACCATGATGGAAATGTCACGGCCCGCGACGGCGCGCGTTATCTCGCGACCCCGACCGCGACGTCCAAGCGGCTGATCCACGAGCGCGACGTCCTCGAGCTCGACGGCAAGGGCCAGGTCGTCGGCAACGGCCGGGTGTTCGGCGAGCTCGGGCTGCACCTCGCGGTCTACGAGCGCCGGCCCGACGTCGGCTGCGTGGTCCACGCTCACCCGCCGAACGTGACGGCGATCGCGTCGAGCCGCGGCAACCCGATCGAGCGGCCGTTCATCGCCGAGGCGGTGGTCTCGATCGGCCCGCGGATCCCCAAGCTCGCGTACGCCCAGCCCGGCGAGCCGGCGCGCCAGGCGCTGGCGCCATGGTGCGAGCTCGTCGACGCCGTGCTGCTCGGGAACCACGGCGTGATCGCCTGGGGCGCGGACGTCGAGCAGGCGATGCTCCGGCTCGAGCTGGTCGAGCACCTCGCGAAGATCGCCGTCGCCGCCGCGCCGCTCGGCGGGATCGAGCCGCTGCCCGACGCGGCGATCGCGCCGCTGATCGCCGCGCGGGCCAAGGCCGGGATCGGCCGCGCCGCCGATCGCGCCGTCGACACCCTCGCCCGGCTGACCGGCGACCTGCCCGCGGCCAAGCCCGTGGTCGCCTGCGCCCCTGCCCCGCACGCCTCGGTCCCGACCATCTCCGCCGGCGGTCAGCCGATGGACCTCGCCGGCATCGTGCGCGAGGAGATCGTCCGCGCGCTGCGCAAGTAGCTCAGCTCAGTTCGTCTGCGCGACTTCGCAGTAGCCGTAGTTGCACGCCGCCTGGTTCGGGCAATCCTCCGACGTCCCGCACGCCTGGCAGTCGGTCTTGCCCTTGGTCTTGTAGTCGAAGTAGCAGCCGCACTGCACGCCCTTGCGGATCGAGAAGTCGCCGATCTCGGCCGTGCGCTCCACCTTCATCGCGCACTGCGGCGTGAGCGACGCGGCGATGATGTCGTCGACGAGCTTCTGGTCGAGCTTGGGCACGTTGAACAGCAGCACCATCGCCGCGGCCGCCGCGCTCGGCACCCCGCCCGGGCCCAGCGCCGCGAAGAAGTGGACGTAGCCCCACAGCGGATAGTGGCCATCGCGGACGTTCTGCTTGTCGAACAGGGTCGGCTGCGAGTCCGGCTGGTAGCCGCAGATCTGCCCCTTGGACTGGAGATACAGCGCCTTCAAGTTGCCGCGATACTTGTCGTTATAGTCGATCGACAGGATGCCGATCGACGAGTCGGGCGACGGCGACGCCAGGAGCGAATCGCGCAGGTTGTCGGTGGTGAGCCGGTCGACGCCCCAGAACTTGGCCTTGGGGACCTCGACGACCAGCGAGGTCAACACCGTCGAGCCGGCGCCCGAGTTGCGGATGAAGTAATTGTTCGGCTCGGTCCACGGCGCGGCGTTCTTCATGCCGCTGCCCGCCGGCACGGTGCCGCGGTTGCCGAACACCAGGTGCGCGGCCTCGGCGCTGATCGATTGCTCGGGCGAGGTCTGGCGCACCGACAGCACGAACGGCACGACCGGGCCGGTGTACTCGGCGACCGTCGTGGGGGTCGGCATGTACTTGGGATCGCAGGTCTGCGAGTACAGGTCGGAGATGCCGATGTCGACGATGTTG
>DASWOO010001052.1:0-5957 GCA_036404335.1 Kofleriaceae bacterium | reverse complement strand
CGAGCGCGCCGAGCCAGATCGCCGCGGCCGCCGCGAGGCCGATCAGCGCCCGCTGCCAGCGCGCGGCGCGCGGCGCCTGGTGCGCGAGCCCGGCGGCGACGAGCGGCAGCACCGCGAGCCCCGCGCCCGGCCGCATCGCCGCCGCGAGCACGAGCAGGCCGACGCCGGCGAGCCGCACGCCGCGCCGCCGGGCGGTCACCGCCGCGAGCCCGGCCATCAGGAACCCGGCCATCTGGCTGTCGGGCCAGATCACCGCCATCGTCACCATGACCGGCGGGAAGATCAGCAGGGCGGCCGCGCCGACCGCCGCGCCGCGCGGCCGGGTGATCCGCGCGAGCAGCGCGTAGGCGCCGCCGAGCAGGAGCCAGCTCTGCACCGCGAGCATGCCGAACGGCCCGGTCACCGCGAACCCGACCAGCCGCCAGACCTCGGTCATCGTCGGCGAGCTCCAGTCGTTGAACACGCCGAGCCGGGCGTCGAACAGCTGGTCGACGCCGTCGCTGGTCATGTAGCCCGGGTAGGCGTAGACCACGAACACCAGCCAGCCGAGGATCAGGATCGTGCGCGGCCGCAGCCCGCGCAGCCACGCGATCGCGCGGGTCATCGGGTCACGGTCCCGGCAGGGGCCTCGGCCGGCACCGGCGCCAGCGCGACGCCGCGGTCGCGCTGGCCCGCGCGCCACCGCCGCGCGAACATCACGACCACCGCGATCACGGTGCACGTGATCATCCAGTGCGAGTAGCGAAAGTCGACGGTGTTGTCCGCCGGGAAGTAGCTCAGCTCGTAGAGCAGGCCGCTGGCGATCAGCCCGAAGCTCAGCGCGTCGCGGCAGCACCACACCAGCAGCAGCAGCGCGATCGCGGCGTACAGGTACGGCCGGAACATCGGGAGGTCGAACGCGGTCCAGAGCAGGCCGGGCGCGACCAGCTGCTGGAACCCCGACGCGCCGGCGTTGTGGTGGATGTACGGCCGCAGCTCCTGGTAGCCGAGGAACTGAGCCCACACCGGCAGCCACAGGTCGGACTCCGACAGCCCGAGCAGCTCGAGGAACGCGGTGCCGCGGTACGTCAGGTACGAGCGCAGGTCGCCGCCGATCAGGGTGCGCCACGCCCGGGCGATCGCCTCGTGCTCCTCGGGCTTGGGCATCACGTAGAACGGCCGCTCGCCGTAGAACAGCGGCATCGCGCTGCGCGGCGAGAACAGCTGGCGGGCGCGGGCCTGGATGCCGGTCAGGTCGCGGACCGGCACGCCGCGCAGCACCTCGCGCAGCTCCTCGTCGCCGCGGTCGCGCGAGTAGTTGAGCACGCCGACGATGTCGGTCAGCGCGACGCTGTCGACGACCGCGACGTGGTGCACGGTCAGCGCGCTGCTGATCCCGAGCGCGCCGGCGAACACCGCGAGCGACGCCACCGCCGAGATCGCGTAGCGCTGCCACCACCGCAGCCCGGGCCGCCACACGAACAAGAGGCCGACCAGCGGGACCTCGGCGGCGAACGCGTTATGGCGAAACGCGCAGCCCAGGCTCAGCAGGACCAGGCCGAGCACGCGGCGCGGCAGCCGCGGGCCGAGCAGGAGCGCGGTGCCGGCGAGCAGGAACGCTGCCATCTGCGAGTCCTTCCAGATCACCGCCATCGTGGTCAGCACCGGCGGAAACAGCATCACGACCACCGCGGACACGGCCGCGGCCCGCGCGGCCATCACGTGCCGGAGGATGCCGTACAGGCCGACCAGGAACAGCGAGCCCTGGACCAGCAGCATCAGGATCGGCCCGGTGATGATCTGATCGAGCAGCCGCCACTCCTCGGCCATCACCGGCGGGTGTGCGTCGGAGAACGCCCCGCCGCGCGCGTCGAGCAGCTGATCGACCGAGTCGTTGCTCATGTAGCCGGGGAAGGCGTAGAGCAGGAACACCGCGAAGCCGATCCACAAGATCGTCCTGGGCGAGACGCGCTGCACGGCGCCTCGCACCTGGCTCACCACGGACACGCAGCGGACGTAGCACAGGTCAGAACAGCCCGACAACCTCGCACAGGACGCAGCGGTCCCGGGTGCATGCGACCAGCCCGGCGTTGAGCCGCCGCGCCGGGCGCAGCCGGAACACGCCGTCGTCGCCGCGCGCGAGCGGCTGGCCCGCGCCGGTCGCCAGGTCGAACGCCCACATCGCCGTCAGCTCGGGCGCGTCGTCGTCGCCGGCGAGCCCGGGCCCGACCGGGACCAGGCGGATCTGGCCCTCGCGGTCGACCCGGCGCTGGACCAGCTGCCACCACGCCGGCCGGCCCTCGGCGTCGAGCCAGGCGGCAAACACCGGCACGCCCGGTCGATCGGGGATCGCAAACCGGTCGGCGACCAGGCGGGCGCCGGCCTGATGCCGGGCCCGGACCGCGGCCGCGAACTGATCGCGCGCGGTCGCGAGGTCGGCGGAGTAGAACGCTGGGAACCCGGCGGGGTCCGCGACCTCGTGGTGCACGGCGAGGGCGGGGACGCTCTGGACGTTGCGGCGCTCCGGCGCCAGGTCGACGCCGCGCAGGCCGAAGCGCAGGGTCGCGATCCGGTCGCGGCGCGCCGAGGTCCGGAAGTCCTCGCCGAAGAAGAAGTCGGTGCTGAGCCGCGGGTAGGCCGGGATCACGGCGACCGTGGCGGGCGGCGCGGCGGTCAAGAGCGCCAGGCGCGCGACGTACGCGGCGCGGGCGCGGACGAGCGTGCGCAGCGTGCCGCTCAGCATCTTGGCCTCGACCAGGACGATCACCACGACCACGGCGATCCGCGCGCGGCGGCCGTGGACCAGCGCGACGATCACCGTGGCGGCGATCGTCGCGACCGCGACGCCGGCGGCGACGCACTGGAAGCTGCCGATGTCCTCGGTCGTGAGCGCCAGCGCCCCGAGCACGAGGCCCAGGCCCAGCGCGCGCAGCACCGCGTCGAGCGCGGCGACCGGCAGCGTGCGCGGCGCGCGGCCGTGCAGGCTGGCGTACGCGTTGTGCGCCAGCCACAGCGCGGCCATCACCGCGCCGACCCAGCCGCACACGCGGAGCTGGGCCAGGAGCGAGCGCAGCGCGACCTCGAACTCGTGCAGCCGCAGGTGGAGCACGAGCGGCGTCCACTCGCTGACCACCGCGAGCGCGCATCCCAGCGTCAGGCCGGCGAGCGCGGCGATCTGGATTCGTCGCCGGGCGCCGCGCAGCATCATCGCGGCGACCACGATCGTCCCGAGCGCGACCGGCACCGTCGAGCCGCCGGCGAGCACGCCGCCGATCGCCAGGCCGGCCAGCACGCGACCGCCGCCACCGGCGCTCACCCGGCGCAGCCAGACCAGGTACCAGACCGCGATCGACACCGGCACGACGAACGTCGCCGCGGCGTAGCGGAACGAGCAGGCGAGGCCGAACATCGGCACGGCGAACCACAGCGCGGCCGCCACGACCGCGAGGAACAGCACGCCGTCGTCGGGCTCGTCGCGATCCCCGTCTCCGCGGACCAGCCGGGTCACGCCCCAGGGCAGCGCCGCGATCGCCAGCGGGGTCAGCGCGACGTGCGCGACCTGACTGGTCACGATCAGCCAGTGCCACAGCGCCGCCATCGACGGCGCGGTCGGCCCCTCGATCTGCACCGTCCAGTCGCGCTCGGACAGCGGCGCGAGCACGGCGATCGCGACCTGGTGCAGCCACAGCACGCCGAGGATCAGCGCGCGCTTGCGCGCCGGGCTCACCAGTACCTCCCGACCAGCCAGCACTCCTGGTCGTCGCAGGTGTACAGCGTGTGGTTGCCCGAGCAGTGATAGACCATCGGCATCCGCAGCTCGTGGTCGCGGTGCTCGATCTCGACCGGCGTGGTCTGGCCGCACGCCGACAGCCAGCCGCTGATCGGCAGCCGCGGCAGATCCTTGTCCTCGAACACCAGGTACGGCCAGCCGCGGTCGTCGGGCTTGCTGCGGCCGTCGACCCGCGCGAACACGCCGTCGATCCAGCGCACCAGGTACACCGGCTTGCCCGCCGGCAACCCGGGGGTGACCGGCGTCGCCGTCACGTCGATCGCGTGCAGCCGGTGGCCCGGCACCGCGCCGAGCTGGGCGAGCGACTCGCGCAGCTCGCGCACGACCCACGGCCATTGCGTCGGAATCTCCTTCCACAGCGGCCAGGCCGGCACCGCGGCGCGCGCGTCGATCGGCGGATCGTAGGTCACCTCGACGTGGCGCGGCTCCGGTGGGTTGGGCTGGGTCCCCGACAGCCGCGGCACCAGCTCGATCGAGCCCACGCCGAACACGCGGTGCGCCACGAACTCGCGCATGTACGCGTTCTGGAAGTCCTCGCCGTAAGTCCAGATCGTCCGGTGCGGCCACGCGGTCGCCTGGACCTCGACGGCCGCGTCCGGCGCGGCGTGCGCCAGCGCCGCGATCCGCGCGTCGGACTCGGCCGACAGGTCGCGGTAGATCACGAGGAACAGCGCGGCGTACATCGCGAGCATGCCGCCGGCGAGCCCGATGATCAGCCGGCGGGTCCGCGGCTCCTGCCACGCCAGCTGGAGCGCCGCGGCCAGGATCACCGCGATCCACAGGCACGCCGCGAACATCACGCGGTCCTCGGTGATCGGCGAGGCGAACGTCGTCGCCGTGATCATCCCGGCGCACGCCAGCGCGGCGACCATCGCGATCAGCGTGTCGCGGCCCAGGCCCGCGATCTCGCGGCCCGCGGTGCGCAGCCGGCGGATCGCCAGCGCGATCAGCCCGGCGACCGCGATCAGCCCGACCTGGGCCTCGAGGATCACCGCGCCGGCGATCCGCAAGTTGCCGTAGACCCCGTGGCGCTTGATCGTCTTGAGCGGCGAGATGTCGGTCGCCAGGCCGGCGTAGCGCTTGGTCTGGCCCGGCGCGAGGAACAGCAGCAGGTAGCCGAGGATCAGGCCCACCACCGCCGCGATCATCCACGGCCGCAGCCGCCGGTGGCGCCACGCGAGCCAGGCCACGCCGCCGGCCAGCGCGATCGCCGCCGGGCCGGTGTGCTCGTTGGTCATCCCGCCGGCGACGCCCCACGCCAGCATCACCGGCGCCAGCCACCACGCCTGCCAGGCGTCGCGATCGCCGGCGAGCGCCAGCCGGAACGGCACGAACAGCCCGAGCTGGACGCACGACGCGAACAGGTAGTTGGTGGTGTACGGCCGGTAGAAGTACATCTGGCCGGGCACCGGGATGACCAGCCAGATCACCGCCTGGGTCACGACCAGCTCGGCGAGCGTCGCGCGATCGGCGCGCGGCCAGCGCCCGCGGGCCAGCGCGTACACCACGATCAGCAGCGCGACCTCGAACACCGGCGTGATCAGCACGTGGACGATGCGCGGGCCGTTGACCAGCAGCAGGAAGGTCTCGCCCGGCCGCGGGTTGTAGTTGAAGTAGTTGTAGCGGGCGAACTCGAGCACGCCGCTCAGCGTGAACGCGTGCTGGTGGTGCCAGGCGACCTCGTACCAGTCGTCGAGCTGCACCGGGGTCAGCACCGCCATCGCGACGAAGAACCCCCACAGCACGACCAGCCCGGCGGCAAAGCTCTGGCGATCACGCGAGGCCATCGGCGCGCGAGTCTTAGCATGCACTTGCGTCCGGCGAGCGCTTCCATGCTACATCTCGCCTCGCATGGCCCCGGTGATCTCGATCGTCGCGCCCGCCTATAACGAGGAGCGCAACCTGCCCTCGTTCCTCGCGGCGATCGTGCCGGTGCTCGAGGCGATCGGCGAGAGCTTCGAGATCGTGTTCGTCAACGACGGCAGCCGGGACGGCACGCTCGGCATGCTCGCCGCCGCCGCGTCGCAGGACGCGCGGATCAAGGTCATCGGCCTGGCGCGCAACTTCGGCAAGGACATCGCCCTGTCGGCGGGCCTGGCCCACGCCTCGGGCCAGGCGATCATCCCGATCGATTGTGATCTCCAGCACCCGGTCGAGCTGATCCCGGCGTTCGTCGCCAAGTGGCGCG
>DASWOO010001051.1:0-5494 GCA_036404335.1 Kofleriaceae bacterium | reverse complement strand
CGCCGATGCCGTCGCAGATCAACCCGAACTTGCCGCGCGGCATCGACGACATCTTCGATCGGATGACGCGCGACTCGCGCAGCGAGCGCTACGCGACGGTCGACGACATCCTGGACGATATCGACAAGCTCGAGGGTATGGACACCCTGCTCGGCGGCGGCGATCGCGTGCTGGTTGGCGACAGCCCGATGGCGTCGATCAAGTTCCGCCCGGGCGCCGAGGAGCCGCTGGTCGGCACCCCGGTGGAGGACGGCGGCGAGGACGGCGACAAGAAATCGCACCGGCCGTACTCGTTCCAGCAGCGCCGCAACAAGAAGGTCTGATTCAGCGCTATCGAAGTGACACGCCGAGCGACCGGAGCTTGGCGGCGAGCGGCTCGGCCTGGTCGGCGCTGTTGTAGAGGTGGGCCGAGAGCCGGACGTAGAGCCCGCTGGCGTGGTCGACGATCGGGACCTCCCAGCCATCGCGCAAGAGCTGGGTCTGCAGCGCAAACGGCGCCAGGCCGGCGGCGATCGGGATCGCGGCCATGCAGCCGAGCGCGTCGTCCGGGGCGAACCGCGTGGCGGTGCCTCCGAGCGCGGCGATGAACCGATCGCGCAGCTCGAGGGCGAGCGCGTGGTTGCGGGCGTAGATCGCCGGCCAGCCGCCGCCCTCGCGGCCGACGACATCGATCGCGGTGGGGACGGCGAGGTGCGCGGACGGATCGTAGGTGCCGGCCCAGTCGAGCTCGGCGTGCAGCCGGTTGGCCGGGCCGTACGCGGGGCTGGCGCCGTGCGACGTGACGAGCGGCAGGGTCGGCGGCGCCGACGCGCTGACGTGGAGGAAGCCGCTGCCCTTGGGCGCGCACAACCACTTGTGGTTGTTGCCGATGTACCAGGTGGCGTCGATCGCCGACAGGTCGAGCGGGAGCTGGCCCGGGGCGTGGGCGCCGTCGACCACGGTCTGGATGCCGTGGCGCTCGCACAGCGCGACGAGCTCGGCGAGCGGCAGGACCAGCGCGGTCGGGCTGGTGATGTGATCGAACAGCGCGAGCCGGGTGCGCGGCGTGATCGCGCGGCGGACGGCGTCGAGCATCGCCGCGGCGTCGAACGGGACCGGCACGGCGGCGAGCTTGAGCGTCGCGCCGCGCGCGTCCGCCAGCCGGACGAGCTGGTTCATGCACGCGCGGTAGGCGTGATCGATCGTGAGGACCTCGTCACCCGGGCCGAGCCGCGCGGCGGCGAGCGCGATCGCCACGCCGGTGGTCGAGCTGGGCACGAACACCAGGCGCTCGGGGTCGGCGGCGAGGAACCCGGCGAGCCGGGCGCGCGCGGCGTCGAGCGCGGGCTGCCAGTCGAGCACCATGAACCGCATCGGGTTGGCCTCGAGCCGGGCGCGCCACGCGGCGGCCTCGTCGGTGACGGCGATCGGGCAGCCGCCGTACGAGCCGTGGTTCAGGTGGACGACCGCGGGGTCGAGCGACCAGCGCTCGAGCGGAGAGACGGGCCGGGCGAGCTGCACGCGGGCACCATAGCCGAGGCCGCGGTCGACGAGCATGGGCAGATCCCGGGATCTGCCCGCGCGCGCCGCCATGCGCGGTTGTCGTCGAAGAACCGAAACGTTGGCGTAGATTGTCGCCGTGATCGACCCAGCTGCACGTGCGCGCCTCGACCGTTGGAAGCGATCGCTGCTCGATCTATCGGCGGCGAATCGCCTGCTCGACGTCAAGGACTCCAGGACGACCGTGCCGCTGCCGGGCGTGGATCCGGCGCGGGTCGCGGCGGCGCTCGCCGACGGCGCGGCGCTGACCATCGAGCCGGGGCCGGCGGACGTGTTCGATCCGGTGCAGCTGCGCACGCCGCTGGCGAGCGAGGAGCTGACCCGGCGGCTGACCGCGATCCGGCGCGCCGCGAAGAGCCAGCTGGCGGACGGCGGCGTGCACACGCTGTGGCTGGGGCTCGGGATGCTGCGCTGGTGCGAGGCGCCCGCCGACGGCACGCCGGAGTCGGTCGCCAACGTCGACACCGCGCCGTACGCGATGCCCGCCGCGGAGGTTGAGGCGATCCTCGCCGCCGATACCGCGCGGCACGCGGCGGCGCAGATCGACCCCGACGCGCTGGCCGACGACGACACGGCGCTGGTGCCGCGCGCCGCGCTCGACGAGCCCGCGCGCAGCCCCGTGCGCTCGGCGCCGCTGATCCTGTGGCCGGTCGAGCTCGAGCGCGCGCTCGGCGGCGCGCTGCGCATCGCCCAGGCGCCCGGCCTCGAGCCGCGGCTGAACCTGACGCTGGCCGAGAAGCTGCGCCGCGACTTCGGCGTGATGCTGCCCGACGACGACGAGCTCGACCTCGACGGCGTGATCGCCGCGGCCGAGGCGATCGCGGTGACCCGGCCCGGCTGGCGGGTCGATCGCGCCGCGCAGCTCGGCATCTTCGCGTTCGCCACGTTCGTGATGTGGCACGACCTCGACACGCGCGCCGACGAGCTGCTCGCCAGCCCCGTGGTCGCGCACCTCGCGGCCGGCGCCGGCACCGCGTTCACCCAGCCGACGATCGCCGCGGAGGACAGCCTGTCGGGCGCGGCCGGCGACCTCTTGGCGCCGCTCGACGCCGACGCCAGCCAGCTCGCCGCGATCGCCGCGGCCGGCGCGGGCGCGAGCTTCGTGCTGCAGGGCCCGCCGGGCACCGGCAAGTCGCAGACGATCGCCAACCTGATCGTGCACGCCGTGGCGCACGGCAAGACCGTGCTGTTCGTGACCGACAAGCGCGCGGCGCTCGAGGTCGTGCAGCAGCGGCTGGCCGCGGTCGGCCTGGGCGAGTTCTGCCTCGAGCTGCACTCGCACAAGGCGGTGCGCGCGCAGGTCGTCGCCCAGCTCGGCCGCGTGCTCGAGCGCGCGTTTCGCCCGGTGTCGGGCCCGCTCGGCAGCGAGGGCCGGTTCGCCGAGCTGCGCGCCGCGCTCGACGAGCACGTCGCCGCGCTGCACCGCGTGGGGGCGTTCGGCCGATCGCTGCACGACGTGCTCGGCCGGCTGATCGAGCTGCGCGCGGTGCCGCGCGCGGCGCTCGCCGAGCGCGACGCCACCGGCCTCGATCGCGAGACGTTCGATCGCCGCAAGCACGCGGTGGCGCAGCTCGCGGCGGCGGCGCTGCCGGTCGAGCCGGCCGCGACCCACCCGTGGCGGGCGTCGGCCATGGAGCGCTGGCCGCTCGACGGCAACGACCGCGCGCTGGCCGCGCTCGCCGAGGCGTCGGCCGCGGCGGCGGGCCTGAGCGAGGCGGTGGCGGCGGTCGCCGGCGTCGTGCCGGGGCTCGTCGCGCGCACCCGCGATCAGCTCGAGGCGCTGGGCGCGCTCGCCCGGGTCGCCGCGGCCTCGCCGCGGCCCGGCGCCGAGCTGTTGACCCAGCTGCGCGGCGCGCGGGGCGACGATCTCACCGAGCGCGTCGCGCTGATCAAGGCGCGCGGCGCGGGCCAGATCGAGGTGCCGCGCGATCCGGCCGCGTTCCTCGCGCTCGCCAGCCGGCATCGTCAGCTCGCCGCCGAGGTCAACGATCGGTTCACCGACGCGGTCGCCGAGCTCGACGCGCCGGCGCTGTGGTCGCAGCTGCGGCGGTGGAGCCACCGGATGGCGCCGCTGCGCTACCTGGCGCTGCGCGACGCGCGCGCGGCGATCGAGGCCGCGGCGATGCCCGGGCTGCTCGAGACCGACGAAGCGGCGATCGCCGCGCTCGAGTCGGTGATCGCCGAGCGCGCGGCGCGGGCGGCGCTGAGCTCGGCGGCCGAGCCGGCCAAGCGCTGGTTCGGCGAGCTCGGCGGCGCGCCGCTCGCGCTCGACCTCGCCAAGATCGACGCGGCGGTCGGCTGGGCCGGCGAGCTGCGCAAGGCGTTCGACGCCGTCGACATCAGCTTCGGCGAGGCCGGCCGCGCGGCGGCGTGGCGCGCCCTGGTCGCGCAGGTCGCGGCGAGCCAGGGCGACGCGCCGGCCGCGGCCGAGCTCGCGCGGTTCGTGACGCTGGCCGACGCGGTCGCGCGCTGGCAGCCGGCGCTCGCCGCGCTGGTCGAGGCGACCGGCATCGACGCGGTGTCGCTCGGCGCCGGCGACGATCACCTGACCGCGCTGGCCGAGCGGATCGAGGCGCTGCGCCACGCGGTCGACGGCATGCGCGACTGGGTGGCGTTCCACGGCGCGCGCCGCGCGGCGCTGGCGGCCGGCGTGGGCCCCGCGGTCGCGGCGATCGAGCGCGGCGACCTCGGCGCGGCCGAGCTGGCCGGCGCCTGGGAGCGCGCGACCCTCCTGGCCTGGGCCGACGCCGAGCTGGCCGACACCCCGGCGCTCGCGCAGTTCCACGGCGCCGCGCACCACGCGCACGTCGCGGCGTTCGCCGACCTCGACCGCGCGGCGCTCGCGCTGATCCGGGCGCGCGCGCTGGTCCGGCTCGCCGAGCGCGTGCCGCGGGCGGCCAATCGCGGCGCGGATCCGGGCGGCGAGCTCGGCGTCATGCTGCACGAGGCGAAGAAGCAGCGCGGCCACAAGCCGCTGCGCCGGCTGTTCGCCGAGATCCCCAACCTGTTGCCGCGGCTGGCGCCGTGCCTGCTGATGTCGCCGCTGTCGGTCGCGCAGTACCTCGACCCGGCGCTGCCGCGGTTCGATGTCGTGGTGTTCGACGAGGCGTCGCAGCTGTCGACCGCGCACGCGATCGGCGCGCTGGCGCGGGGCGAGGCCGCGGTCGTGGTCGGCGACTCGCGCCAGCTGCCGCCGACCCGGTTCTTCGAGGCCGGCGGCGGCGCGGATGACGACGATGCCGAGGATGACGACGTCGACAACGTCGAGCTGGAGAGCGTGCTCGACGACTGCGTCGCGCACCGGCTGCCCGAGCTGCGGCTGGCCTGGCACTACCGCAGCCGGCACGAGGATCTGATCGCGTTCGCCAACCAGCGCTACTACGGCGACCGGCTGCAGGTGTTCCCGACCGCGCTGAGCTCGCCCAACCTCGGCATCCGCTGGCGCAAGGTCGACGGCGTGTACGATCGCGCCAAGACCCGGACCAACCGGATCGAGGCCGAGGCCGTGGTCGCCGAGGTCGTGGCGCGGCTGCGCGATCCGGCGCAGCGCGACCGGTCGATCGGCGTGGTGACGTTCTCGCGGGCGCAGCAGGAGCTGATCGAGGATCTGCTCGACGACGCGCGCGTGGGCGAGCCCGAGCTCGACGCGTGGTTCGAGTCGGCGCAGACCGCCGAGCCGGTGTTGATCAAGAACCTCGAGACCATCCAGGGCGACGAGCGCGACGTCGTGCTCCTGTCGGTGGGCTACGGCCCCGACGCCGGCGGCGGGCTGGCGGTCAACTTCGGGCCGCTGTCCCAGCGCGGCGGTGAGCGCCGGCTCAACGTCGCGATCACGCGGGCGCGCGAGCAGCTCGTGGTGGTGTCGAGCTTCACGCCCGAGGCCCTGACCGAGGCGCTGGGCGACGCGGCGGGGCAGGGCATGCGCGATCTGGCCGCGCTGCTGGGGTTCGCGCGC
>DASWOO010001050.1:0-2114 GCA_036404335.1 Kofleriaceae bacterium | reverse complement strand
CGCGCCGGTCGCCGGCGCCCGGGTCCGCTACGCCAGCGCCTCGGACCTGCGCCAGCGCGCCAGCGAGCGGTTCGACGCGCAGGTCACCGGCGCCGACGGCGCGTTCGCGTTCGACGCCGTGGCGTCCGGCTCGTTCCGGTTCCTCGCCAGCCACCCCGAGCGCGCGCCGGCGGTGTCGCCGATCGTCTCGCTCGACGGCGTCCACGCCCGGGCCGATCTGGTGATCGCGATGGCGGCCGGCGCGACCGTGCGCGGCCACGTCGTCGACGCGCGGCACCAGCCGGTCGCCGGCGCCCGGGTCCGGATCGGCCCGGCCCGGCCCGGGCTCGAGGCCGCGCGCGAGGCGACCAGCGACGTGCGCGGCGCGTTCGAGGTCCGCGGCCTGCCGCGCGCGCCGCTGTCGGCGATCGCGCTGCACGACGCCGGCGCGTCGCAGCCCACCGCGATCGACGCGACCGCCGGCGACGTCGCCGATGCGGTGCTGAGCCTCGCGCTGACCGGCGTGATCGCCGGGCGGGTGGTCGACCGCCAGGGCGCGCCGATCGCCGGCGCGCAGGTCTCGGCGCTGCCGGGCGAGCTCGTCGCCGGCGCGTGGCGGTTGCGCGGCCTGCCCGAGGGCGTCACCGACGGCAGCGGCCGGTTCCAGCTGACCGGGCTCGCCGACGGCAGCTACACCGTCTCGGCCGCGCACCGCCTCGCCCAGCTGCGCGGCCGCCGGCCCCGCTCGGACGCCGCGCCCAGCGACACCGCCACAGCGCGGACCGGCGATCGCAACGTCGAGCTGGTGCTGGCGCCCGAGGGCAGCGTCCGCGGCGTGCTCGCGTTCGCCGACGGCACCTCGCCCGCGCTGTTCACCGCCGGCACCCCCGGCGTCGAGCAGGCGTTCACCGGCGGCCAGCTCGCGCTCGCCGGCCTCGCGCCCGGCAGCTACCCGCTCACCGTGCGCGGCCCCGGGTTCCAGCCGCGGACGCTCGACGTCACGATCGCCGCCGGCGCGACGACCGACCTGGGCACGATCACCGTCGCCCCCGGCCGGGCGATCGCCGGCACCGTGATCGCCGATGGCGCGCCGGTGCCGGGCGCGACGGTGTACGCCGGCCGCAACATCCTGGGCAGCGGCGCGAGCGCGTCGAGCCCGGTGTCGGCCGCGACCCAGACGATCGCCCGGGCGACCCGGACGGCGACGACCGACGCCCGCGGCGGGTTCACGCTCGCCGGGTTCGGCGACGGCGACCTCGCGATCGTCGCCGAGCGGCCCGATCTCGGCCGGTCGCGCGCGATCCGGCTGACCGCGCTGGCGCCCGATCAGGACCAGCTCGTGCTGACCCTCGAGCCGTTCGGCGCGCTGCACGGCACGTGCAAGCCGGCCGGTGACGCCCCGGTGCTGATCACCTGCCAGTCGACGTCGACCCCCGGGGCGGTGTTCACCGTGCTGGCCGGCGCCGACGGCGCGTATCGCTTCGACCGGCTCGCGCCCGACACGTACAAGGTCTCGGCCACGCTCGGCACGATCCGGACCGGCCTGCACTTCTACGCCAAGCAGGCGGCGGTCGCGTCGGGCCAGGACGTCGCGCTCGATCTCAGCGTCGATCCGGGCGCGGTCTCGCTCGCGGTCACGCTGCAGGTCGCCGACCCGGGCCTCGCGATCGTCTGGCTGGCGGCCGGCGCGATCAGCGCGGCGACCGAGAGCGAGCTCGCGGCCCGGCTCGCGGCCGGCGGGCCCGGCGCGTATCAGCGGGCGACCGCGCGCGGCGGCGCGGCGACCCTGCCCCAGGTCGCGCCCGGCGCGTACACCCTCTGCGCCGTGCCGCTGCCGCGCGAGGTCCAGGGCACCGCGGCGATCGAGTACGTCGATCAGCACGGCAGCGGCCTGCCGGCGTTCTGCCAGCCGGTGACGGTCGCGGCGACGCCGGCCTCGCAAGCCGTGCAGATCGCGGTGCAGGTTCCGCCGGTGATCGGCGGTCCGTGATCGGGTTTCGCGGTAACAATGGTGCCGCGTGAGCGTGAAGCATCCGCCGCCGTGGCTGTTCGTCCTCACCGGCCTGCCGTACGGCGTGGTCGGCCAGTTCGTCGGCGTGGTGATGCCGTTCGCGACCAGCCACGCGAAGATCGAG
>DASWOO010001049.1:0-4246 GCA_036404335.1 Kofleriaceae bacterium | reverse complement strand
GTGGTCGGCAGGAACGGCGAGACCCCAAACCGCTTCGCCCAGAACGGGCGGTACGAGAACAGCGGACGCACCCCGTCGGACATTGGCGCGAGGGTTAGCACGTCCCGGGCGCAATCCCAAGCGTGTTACTGCGACGGCGGCTTGGCGGGCGGGAACCGGGCCTGCTCGTCGCGGACCAGCGCGGCCTGCTGGGCGTCGGTCATCTGCTGGGCGCACGGCCCGGCGTCGGCCTGGCTGGTCATCGCGATCAGGCAGCGCGTGGCCCCGTCCGACCACGCGTCCTGCTCGCAGCGCTCGCGGATCAAGTTTCGCATCGCGTCGGCCTGGTCGGTCGGCGGCGCGTCCTGGTGGGACAGCCGGTCGAGCATGGTCTTGACCATGTTGTCCGCCGCGCGAGCGCACGCGGTGGGGCCCTTGGCCGCGGCCGGGGGCAGAGACTCGTGCGCGCAGCCGGACGTTAAGCCGCCGGCGACGACGAGGGCGGCGAAGGCGACTCGCATCACCCGCATCGTGGCACGGGGCGGAGTCCTGGGCCAAGTGCGCTACAGTCGCGTCACCCAATGCTGGAGGTCGGATCGATCGTCGGTGGCAAGTTCCGCATCGAACGCATCCTCGGCGAGGGCGGCATGGGCGTGGTCGCGGTCGCCACCCACCTGCAGCTCGATCAGCAGGTCGCGCTCAAGGTCCTGCGCGATCCAGTGCTCGCCGACCCCGAGGCGAACCAGCGGTTCATGCGCGAGGCCCGGGCCAGCGCGCGGCTGCGCAGCGAGCACGTCTGCAAGGTCTCCGACGTCGGCCAGCTCGACGATGGCGCGCCGTACCTGGTCATGGAGCTGCTCGAGGGCGCCGACCTCGCCGCGGTCGCCGCCGACGGCCCGGTGCCGATCCCGCTGGCCTGCGAGTACGTGCTGCAGGCCTGCGTGGCGATCGCCGAGGCCCACGCGCTCGGCATCGTCCACCGCGACCTCAAGCCGGCGAATCTGTTCCTGACCCGGCGGCTCGACGGCTCGCCGCTGGTCAAGGTCCTCGACTTCGGCATCGCCAAGGCGGCGGCGGCCGGCGACTTCAAGATCACGAAAACCTCGACGGTGATGGGCTCGCCGGGCTACATGTCGCCCGAGCAGCTGCGCTCGGCCCGGGACGCCGATCCGCGCAGCGACATCTGGGCGCTCGGCGTGATCCTCTACGAGCTGGTCACCGGCCGGCTGCCGTTCGCCGCCGACACGATCACCGAGCTCGCGGTCAAGGTCGTCATGGATCCGCCGGATCCGCTCGGCGTCGACGCGCCGGCGTTCGCGGCGATCGTCGATCGCTGCCTCGCCAAGGAGCCGGGCCAGCGCTACGCCGACGTCGCCGAGCTGGCGGCCGAGCTGGCGCCGCTGATCGGCGAGCCGGCGCGCAGGACCGCGCAGCTGGTCGCCACGCTCAACCACGCGCCGCCGCGCGCCGCCGCGTCGACGGTGCAGCCGCCGCTGGTCTCGGCCTCGGCGCTGACCCAGCCGTCGGGCGTGATGTCTGCGGTCGCCGGGATGCCGACGATGGGCGCGTCGCAGGCGATGCAGCTCGCGGCGTCGCCGTCGCCGTGGTCGGCGGTGGGGACCGCGCCGCCGAGCCGGCTGTCGATCGGCACGGCGCCGAGCGCGGTGCGGGCTGCGCCTGCGCGGCGGCGGCGGTGGCTGCTCGGCGCCGTGCTCGTCGCGGTCGCGGCGGCCGGGGCGGCGGCGGCGGTGGTCATCGTGCGCGAGCCGCACGGCGTGCCGCACCGCAAGGCGCTCGGCAAGCTCGACGGTCCGGCCGCGGTCGCGGGACCACCGCCCGACGCGGCGCCGCCGGCACCCGACGCGCCCGAGCTACCCGACGCGCGCTACGTCGCCGAGGTCCGCGCCAATCTGCGCGGGCTGATCGAGCGCCAGGACTGGCCCGGGGTGCTCGAGTTCGACGACATGGCCAAGCAGGATCCGGAGATCGCCACGCTCACCGCCGACGCCCGCCGGCAGTACCTCGCGCAGCAGACGCGCGCGATCGACGCGCAGGTCAAGGCCGGCAACTGCGCGCGCGCCCGGCAGCTCGCCGACGACGCGCACAAGCTCGTCCCCGACGACCTCACGCTCGCCACCCGGCCGCGGGCCTGCAAACCGCGCCCGGCCGCGGCCCCGCCGGTGCCGGTCCCCGCCCCGCCGCCGACGCCCGACGAGCTCGACGAGACCATGGATAACCTCGCCTCCGCCCGCGCGGCCGAGCGCAGCGGCCACTGGCAGGCCGCGCTGGTCGCGGCGCAGCGCTCGCTCACCGAGCAGCCGCGCAACCCGGTCGCGCTGTCGATCGCGCTGACGTCGGCCTGCCAGCTCGGCGACGCCAGGCTCGCGCGCGATCTGCTCGCCCGGGCCCCGCGGTTCCGCGCCAACCACTTCCGCCAGCTGTGCCGCCAGCACGGCGTCGAGCTGTAGCCGCTACTGCGGGTGCAGCATGTCGCGGATCCCGCCGGCGATGAACTCGACGGCGACCGCGGCCAGCAACAGGCCCATGATGCGCTCGAACGCGCGCAGCAGGGTCTTGGGCAGGAACCGCGACGCGCTCGCCGCGCTGCGCATCAGCAGCCACACGGCGATGCAGCATACCGTCACCGACACGAACACCGCGCCGGTCTTGACCGGCTGCCAGTCGGCGCGCGACATCAGCACCATCACCGTCGCGATCGCCCCCGGCCCGGCGAGCATCGGGATCGCCATCGGGAAGATCGCGATGTCATCGCGCGCGTTGGTGCTGGCCTCGCCCTGCTCCTCTTCCGAGGTGCGCGTGGCCGATGGCTGCGCGCGCATCATGTCGATCGACATCAGCAGCAGCATGATGCCGCCGGCGATCTTGAACGCGCCGAGCGAGATCCCGAACGCGCGGAAGATCAGGCCGCCGGCCATCGCGAACACGGTCAGGGTGATCCAGGTGGCCAGCGCCGCGCGCCATGCCGTCCGCCGCCGCTGAGCCGGCGCGTCCTGGGCGGTGATGGTCAGAAAGATCGGCACGTTCGCGATCGGGTCGATCACGAAGAACATGGCCGACAGCGCCACCACCGCGAACTTCAGATCCTCCTGGTCCATGTCGTGCGCATCGAGCGTACGTCATCTCGCACGCCGGGGTAGGCTGCTGCGCCATGCAGCCACGCTTTCTGTACCTGCATGGTTTTGCATCTGGACCACACTCGGCTAAGGCCGTCGCGTTCGCCGAGCACTTTGCCGGCCGCGGCATCGGCCTCGACCGCCTCGACCTCCAGGTGCCGTCGCTCGAGCACCTCCGGTTCTCCCGGATGATCGCCGAGGTCGAGGCCGCGATCGGCGCGCCCCGCGACCGCGCCGTGATCATCGGCAGCTCGCTCGGCGGCCTCACCGCCGCCCGCGTGGCCGAGCGCGACCCCCGGGTCAGCGCCCTGGTCCTCCTCGCCCCGGCCTTCCAGCTGATCGCGCGCTGGCGCCAGCTCCCCGGCTGGGACGACTGGCGCCGCCGCGGCTGGCGCGAGATCCACGACTACAAGACCAACCAGCCCGCCCGCATCGACTTCGAGTTCGCCCAGGAAGCCGCCGCCCTCGATGTCGGCTACCCCGACGTCCGCGTCCCGACCCTGATCCTCCACGGCACCCGCGACGACGTCGTCAGCATCGACCACTCGCGCGCCTTCGCCCGCGACCAGCCCCACATCCACCTCGTCGAGCTCGACGACGGCCACGACCTCGTCGCCTCGCTGCCGCGCATGTTCGACGAGACCTCGCGATTCCTCGCGCCCTGGCTCGGCGCGCCGCTGACCCTGCCTGCGCTCGGCTGAGGGTGAGTGCTGATCGGGGGCCGCCTGTGACCGGTCGCCGCGTGGCACCGGGGGCAACGCATGCGGCTGCTCACCGCCGAGCGCCCCGAGCGGAGGCCGCCCCGGCGATAAAGGTTCATGGGGCGAAGTGCTCGTCGCGCTGGTCGGGATTGGCTCGACATCTCGTCCGGCGGTGGCGGCCTGGCCTCGACTGGAGGTGAGTGGAGAGTCGCGTGGACCGCCTGTGACCAGTTGCCGCTTGGCGCTCGGGGCACGCATGCAACTGCTCACAGCCGAGTGCCCCGAGCGGCGGCCGCCTCCGGAGATAAACCTTCGGTTTATGGGAGAAGCAGAGTAAGGCCTCGCTCCGGACCGTGCCCGTCAGGCTCGTTTACGTGGTAGCCGCGAGCGCGCTATCGCGCAGGCGCAAACTGCCAGGGCAGTAGGGTCTCG
>DASWOO010001048.1:0-2861 GCA_036404335.1 Kofleriaceae bacterium | reverse complement strand
TTCGGTCACGGTGCTCCCCAGCGACCCAAAGCCTCCGACCATCGCACGCGACGATGCGCGCCGGCAAGCGGGTTTGGCGCCATCTCCGACTGCCCGTTGCGCCGTGCTACAGAGTGAGATCGGCATTCAAGTCTCACGCCGGCGCCGCCTACGTGTTCGCGCGCAGCGGCGCGACCTGGACCCAGCAGGCGGAGCTCGTCGCGGCCGACGGCGTCGACTCCGATCAGTTCGGGATCTCGGTCGGGGTGTCGGGCGATCGCGCGGCGGTTGGCGCGTACGGCGACGACGACAACGGCCGCAGCTCGGGCTCGGTCTACGTGTTCGACCGCAGCGCCGGCGCGTGGAGCCAGACCGCCAAGCTGCTCGCGTCCGACGGCAAGGACATCGACGAGCTCGGCGTCTCGGTCGCGCTGGCCGGTGACACCCTGGTCGCCGGCGCGGTGCTCGGCGACGCGGCCTACGTGTTCAGCCGCGCCGCCGGCGGCTGGGCCCAGCAGGCCAAGCTGACCGCGCAGGACGGCGTGGCCGGCGATGCCTTCGGCAACTCGGTCGCTGCTCGGCGACACCGCCGTGATCGGCGCGCCGAACAACAGCGCGCTCGGCGCCGAGTCCGGCGCGGCCTACGTGTTCAGCCGCGCCGGCGCCGCGTGGACCCAGCAGGCCACGCTGCGCGCCACCGACGGCGAGTCAGCCGATCTGTTCGGCGGCGCGGTCGCGATCTCGGGCAACACGATCCTGAGCGGCGCGATCGGCGACGACGACATCGGCGACTCGTCGGGCGCGGTCTACGTGTTCGCGCCGCCATCGGCCCACGGCAACCCCAACGGCGGGAGCTGCAGGGCCGACGCCGAGTGCGCGAGCGGCGCGTGCGTCGACGGCGTGTGCTGCAATCGAGCGTGCGGCGGCGGCGCCCCCGGCGACTGCCAGGCGTGCAGCGTGGCCGCCGGCGCCGCGACCGACGGCGTGTGCGGCCCGCGCGTGGCCGGCACCGTGTGCCGCGGCTCGGCCGGCGGCTGCGACGTCGCCGAGACCTGCGATGGCAGCTCGACCAGCTGCCCCGACGACCGGCTGGTGGCGTCGAACGTCGTGTGCCGCCCGTCGGCCGGCGCGTGCGACGTGGCCGAGAAGTGCACCGGCAGCTCGCCGGCCTGCCCCGCCGATCGGCTCGCGTCGGCCGCGACCGTGTGCCGCCCGGCGGACGGATCGTGCGACGTCCGCGAGACCTGCACCGGCGACCTGCCGCTGTGCCCGCCTGACCAGCTCAGGCCCAACCTGTCGATCTGCAAGGGGCTGCTCGGCCTGCCGGGCCTGTGCCTCGCGGGCGTCTGCCTCTAGCGATCCCCGAGCGATCTCTAGCGATCCGGCCGAGTTGACACGCGGGCCCTACACGGGCGCCCGGCCGCGCCGATTCACCCGGCCGAGGCGCCGTGATCCCCAAGTCGAGCATCCTCCTCGTCGACGACGATCCGACGTCGATCGCCATGCTCGGCCGCACGCTCGGCGAGCTCGGCCAGCTGCGGTTCGCGACCTCCGGGCTCGACGCGCTGCGGCTCGCGCGCCAGCGGGTCCCGGATCTGATCCTGCTCGACGTCGAGATGCCCGGCATGACCGGCTTCGAGGTCTGCGCCGAGATGAAGCGCGACGACCTGCTGCGCGACGTGCCGATCATCTTCATCACCAGCCACGACGAGCTCGAGCAGGAGGTCACCGGCCTGACCCTGGGCGCGGTCGACTTCATCGGCAAGCCGCTGCGCGTGCCGCTGGTGCTCGCCCGGGTCCGCACCCAGCTGGCGATGAAGGCGATGGCCGACGCGCTGCGCCGGGCCGCGACCACCGACGCGCTGACCGGCCTGGCCAACCGCCGGTGCCTCGACGAGCGCCTCGACCTCGAGTGGGCGCGCTGCCACCGCAGCC
Source organism: Kofleriaceae bacterium (assembly GCA_036404335.1). GTDB lineage: Bacteria > Myxococcota_A > Polyangia > Haliangiales > Haliangiaceae > JABFXX01. The sequence goes on along the minus strand of DASWOO010001048.1, from coordinate 947 downwards.
GGCTGCCGCTGTCGCTGATCATGATCGACGTCGATTGCTTCAAGGCCTACAACGATCGCTACGGCCACCAGGCCGGCGACGACTGCCTGGCCGCCGCGGCCGCCGCGATGCGCGAGTCGGTCCGCCGGCCGACCGATCTGTGCGCGCGCTACGGCGGCGAGGAGTTCTGCGCGCTCTTGCCGGACACGCCCGGTGCCGGCGCGAGCCAGATCGCCCAGCGCCTGCTGCACGGCATCGACGTGCTGCACCTGCCGCACGATCGCTCGACCGTCGCCGATCACGTCACCGTGTCGATCGGCGTCGCGACCCACCAGCCATCCGCGAACGGCACGGCGCCGCCCGGCGCGGTCCGCGAGCTGGTCGCCGCCGCCGACCGCGCGCTCTACGCCGCCAAGCGCGCCGGCCGCCACCGCGCGCTGCGCGCCTCGGGGCCGATGCCCGTCCTGGAAGCGAGATGACCGACCCGCGCGCGATCCGCCGCAGCCGGTTGATCGTGGCCGCGGTGGCGGTCGCCAGCGCGCTGCTCACCGCGCTCACCGCCCGGCAGCGCGGCATCGACAACCGCGCGATCGAGCGCGCGCGGTTCACCGCCGACGCCGCGCTGATCTCGGATCAGATCATCGCCCGGCTCGAGGTCTTCGAGTACGGCCTGCGCGGCATGCGCGGCGCCGTCCAGGCGATGGGCGAGCACGGCGTCAACCGCGCCGGCATCACCGAGTACGCCAAGTCGCGCGACATCGATCGCGAGTTCGCCGGCGCGCGCGGCTTCGGCTTCGTCCGCCGGGTCGCCGCCGCGGACGAGGCGAGCTTCGTCACCGCCGCCGCGGCCGACGGCTGGCCCGGGTTCGCGATCCGCCAGCTCGACCCGAGCCCCGGCGAGCGCTACGTCATCCAGTACATCGAGCCGGTCGCGCGCAGCCGCGCCGCGATCGGCATCGACATCGCGT
>DASWOO010001047.1:0-3061 GCA_036404335.1 Kofleriaceae bacterium | reverse complement strand
CCGACGATCCGGCGCGGCGCGAGGCGATCGCCGGGCACCTGCAGGCGGTGGTCGCGGCGACCGGCGCGCTGGCCGACCTGGTGGCGTGGGCCGACGAGCTCCGCCGGCAGAACGTGGTCGACGGCGCGCGCGCGACGCTCGAGCTGGCGATCGCGTGCGGCCACGCCGCCGACGTCCACCAGCAGGCGTTCCTGTCGGTCCACCCGGCGCACGCGATGCGCGACGACGAGGCGTACAAGGCCCTGGTCGACGGCGATCGCGCGTTGATCACCGATCCCGGCGAGGCCGAGCTCGCGCCGCTGGCGATCGCGCTCGCCGAGACCGCGGCGCTGGTCTGGCCGGATCTCGACGACATCCTCGCGCGCAACGCCGCCGCGGGCGCGCGCCGGATCCCGGCGAGCCGCCACACGCCGGTGACGTCGATGTTCCCGCGGGTCGCGACCGCGCTCGGCGCCGGCGCGGTCGTGCTGTACGAGCACGACGGCCCCGACGCGATCACGATCTGCGCCGCGACGCCGGTGATCGTGCTCGGCGCGCGGATGCTGTCGGCCGAGACCCGGACCGACGAGGTCCGCGCGATCCTCGTCCGCGCCGTCGAGCTGACCCGGCCCGAGCACGCCGCGGTCACCGGCCTGCCCGCCGGCGACGCGGTGCGGCTCCTCACCTCGGTGATCCGGCTGTTCGGCCCGGCCGCGCTGCGCGACGCGGTCAACGCCCTCGTCGACGACGCCGACGTCCAGCGCGGCCACGACGACATGGTGCGCGCCGCGCTGCCGGTCAAGCTGCGCACCCGGTTCGAGCAGCTGCTCGCCCCGCTGTCGGTCGCCACGCTCGACCTGGCGCGCTATCGCACCGCGGCCGAGCACGGCGCCGATCGCGCCGCCCTGCTGCTCGGCGGCGACGCCCGCGCGATCGTCGCGCTGGCCGCGGCGCGCGGCGACTCGCCCGCGCACCTGATCGCCGCCCTCGCCCAGCCCGGCTGGCTCGCCCTGCGCGCCCGCCTCGGCCTGGCGGCGCGCTAGGTCGTCACTTCCACCAGCCGATGAGCTGGACGCCGTTGGGCGCCACCGCGAGGTGCGCCTCGTGGTCGTGGGTCTTCGACAGCTGGAGCTTGAGCGAGATCCCGGCGGTGACCAGGGTCGCCACGCCGAGCACGTCGGCGACGACCGAGAACGTGCTGACCCGCGAGCTCTTGCTCTTGATGTCCGCGGGGTCGGCCGGGAACTTGTCGCGCGCGTCCTTGAGCTGGCGCGACGAGATGAACGCGAACACGCCGGTGCCGATCGCGCCGGCGCCGAGCACGCCGGTCGTGATCCAGCCGATCGTCGCCCAGTCGCGCGGCGGCTCCTGCGGCCCGGCCGACGCGACCACCGTGGTGCCGGCGGTCGCCGAGCCGTTGGTCTCGGCCATCGCGATCGGCAGCTGCACGGTGTCGCCCGCCGACACGTCGATCTGCCGGGTCTCCGCCGCGCGGCCCGGGTGGGTCACGGTGACCTTGCGGCGGCCGACGCTAACGATCAGCGACTCGGCCAGCGGCGTGCGACCGACCGGCTCGTCATCGATCGCGACGTCGCAGTCCGGGACGTTCGTGGTGACCGTGATGTGGCCGACGCGCGACTGCAGGATGTCGATCGTCTTGTCGATCTCGGCGCGGTGCTGCGCGGCCGAGCCGGCCTCGCTCAGGTAGCGCTGCAGCGCGACCAGCGCGGCCGAGTAGTTCTGCAGCTGGTAGTAGGTCTCGCCGATGTTGTAGAGCACCGTCGAGTTGGGCGCGAGCTCGTAGGCCCGGCGAAACTCGACGAGCGCCGCGCGGTAGTCGGTGTCGGTGTAGAGGCCGACGCCGCGCTCGAAGTGCTTGGCGGCTTCCTTGACGGCGGCCTGGGTCGGCTCGGCGAACGCGACGTGCACCGCGCCGGTCGGGATCACCAGCGAGGCGAGCAGGATCAAGGACAGCGAGCGGCGAGCAGTCACGGAGCGCCTCCATACGGATTGTTGAGCTCGATCGGCCGGCGGGGCTTGTTCCCGCCGTTGGGGTCGATGTCCGACGACGGTCGGGCCGCCGGGGTGGCGGGCTGCGCCACGGTGGTCACGGGCGCCGGCGCCGGCTCCGCGGCGCGCGCGGTCTCGACCCGCGCCGGGGTCTGGGGCTTCTGCGGCCGGGGCGGCGTGCGGAGCACCGGGGCGGGCGGCGGCGCGGGCGCCGGCTGGTTGGCCGACACCTGGTTGCGCTCGAGCGCTAGGTCGAGCGTGACGTTGGCGTTGAACACCACGGCGCGCGACTTGGCGATGTAGCCCGGCGCGCTCGCCCGGATGTGGTGGACGACGTCGTCGCTCGGGTACTGCGACGAGTACGGGTTACCGTCGACGTCCTTGCCGTCGATCGACACGGTCGCGGTCTCCGGGCTGACCCGGATCTCGACGTCGATCGCGGCCGCCTTGGCCTGGACCGGCGAGGGATCGGCCATGCGCGCGGCGGCGGGCTGCTGGGCCGGCGGAGGCGGCGGCGGCGGCGTGGCGACCGGGGTCCGGCCGGCGTCGGCGAGCTGGGTCGGCCGGGCCTCGTGGCCGGAGCGCGCGACGAAGAAGATCACGACGGCGGCGACGACCGCGGCGGCGATCGCCCGCACGCGTGCGTCGGTATCGGGCGTCCAGGGCAGCTGCGCGTCACCGGCGACGAGCTGGAGCTGGCCCCCCTCCTGGTCCGCCGCCTGAGGCACCATGCGTGCGAACAGCAGGACGCGCGCCTTCTTCAGCCGCGGCAGCCGCCCGTCGGGATCGGGCGCGACATCCAGCAGGTAACCGACCCGCGGCGGCACCCCGCCCTTGCCGCGCAGCAACGCGGCGACATCCGCCTCGACATAGAAACGCGTCAGCCCCGGCGCGACCGACGCCGCCTCCGCGCCCTTGATCCGCGCCGTGCTGACGATCGTCGCGTCCGCGATGACTGGCGCGGCCAGCACCAGGTCGACCAGGTCGGCATAGCCCGGCTCGGCGACCGCGGGCGCGGCGGCGGGAATCACCTGCGTCGCGGCCGGGCCGGGCAGGGCGGCGACACAGGCGG
>DASWOO010001046.1:0-4892 GCA_036404335.1 Kofleriaceae bacterium | reverse complement strand
CCGCATAGTCGCTCTGGTTCGCCTTGTCCATGCGATGGCGATACAGCCCGGCCAGCTCCTCGTGGTCGTAGCCGACCCGCTCGCCGTGAGGCACCGACGCCTCGGCGTCGGAGAACGTCGCGTACACCCCGCGAAACGCGTTGCGCGGCCGGCGCGCGAACTCCCGCGCGTAGTCGTAGGACAGCACCTGGCCGACCACCGGTAGCCGCCACGCATGTTTCGATACCCGCTTACCCAGACTGATGATTCCCACGGTCATTCGTCATATCATGATGGCTGTATGGCTGTCCCTCGCATCCATGTCGACCCCGCGACGTTCGACCCGTGGAAGGTGCAAGCCGTCACGCACGCGCTGAGCGATCACCCGCTGCTGCAGCTCGATGCGCTGATCGAGCTCGGCAAGCGCCAGCAGGCGCGCAAGCTGGTCCGCACCCACAGCGCGGACGCGACCGCCGGCACCAGCTTCGCCGACGCGCCGCAGCTGCACCCCAACGCCCAGGGCGCGGCGACCACGCTGGCCGACATCGCCAACGCCAAGGCGTGGATGTCGCTGCTCAACGTCCAGGCCGATCCGACCTTCCGCGCGCTGATCGACGAGATCCTCGACGAGGTCGTGCCGGTGACCGAGCTGCGCGATCCGGGGATGTGCTACCGCGCCGGCTGGATCTTCGTGTCGTCACCCAACACGGTGACGCCGTTCCACATCGACCACGAGCACAACTTCATCATGCAGATCCGCGGCACCAAGCGGCTGTACACGTGGGACCCGTTCGATCGCGAGGTCGTGACCGAGCGCGCCCAGGAGAAGTTCCACGATCAGCACTCGCGCGAGCTGGTGACGTGGCAGGAGTCGCACCGGACGCGCGCCCGGGTGTTCGAGCTCGCGCCCGGGCTCGGCGGCTACATGCCGTCGACCACGCCGCACCTGGTCGAGAACGGCCCCGAGCCGTCGATCACGATCAGCTTCACCTACTACACCGACGCGACGCGCCAGCGCGAGCTGGTCTACCGCGGCAACGCCCAGCTGCGCCGGCTCGGGCTCGATCCCGCGCCGGTCGGCCGCTCGCCGGGCCGCGATCGGTTCAAGCACGCGGTGCTGTCGCGGTTCACGTCGGCCAAGAACGTCGTGCGCCGCGCCCTCGGCAAGACGATCCGCGAGAACGGCCAGCCCTACGCCCCGACCTGAACCCGGGTCTGCTATCGTTGCGGGCAATGTCCCGAGCCCTGGTGACTGTGATGTGTGCGACGGCGTGTGGCGCGCTCGCGATCGGCTGCGGATCGTCGTCGGAGCGGCAGCCCGACGCGCCGCTCGGCTCGGGCTCCGGCTCGGGCTCCGGCTCTGATCAGGGCACCGGCAACGCGGCGGTCGGCGCCCACGCCATCAACTATTACAAGCTCGGCGCCAACCCGGCGATCTCGCTGTCGACGCCGCCGATCACCACGCAGGCGTCGGGCAGCACGATCGTCGTCAGCGTCGGTCGCGGCAACGCGACGCTGTTCGCGCTGCCGACCGACAGCAAGGGCAACGCGCCGTACGTCCAGCAGGGCACCGCCCACCCGTACTCGCTGTACCCCGACTCGGGCACCGCGCTGTACACGTTCAAGCCGGCCAAGGGCGGCGCCAACTTCCAGGTCACGACCTCGACCGGCAAGTTCAGCACCGGCCAGAGCGACGAGATCACGATGGCCGTGGTCGAGGTCGCGTCGAGCGGCAAGGTCCAGGACGTCCAGTGGAGCGAGGTCCGGGCGCCGCCGCTGACCAGCAAGTCGGTGACGACCGACGGGCCGGCCACGCTGGTCGCGTTCTGGTGGGGCGACGGCACCTCGAGCTCGTCGCAGCACGCCACGCCCGACAACGGCTTCACGGTGGTCGACACCAACGCCGAGCAGACCGACTCGTTCGTGCAGTGCGCGGTCGCGGTCAAGCAGGTCACCGCGGCCGGCACCTACGATGTCACGTGGACGCCCGACCCGTCGCAGGGCGCGCAGCTGTGGCTGGTCGCGATCGAGTGATCGCTAGCGACCGGGCAGGTGCTCGCGCAGGCCGAGCAGCCGGTCCGCGGCCTTCATGTACACGGCCAGCGCGTGGCGCTTGGCGGCCGACACGCCGGCCCGCGCGAACGCCTCGAGGTACCAGTCCGCGCGCTGCTGCCAGTTGAAGTGGTCGAGCGTGCTCTCGGCGATCGCGATGTTCGGCTGATCGATATAGGTCGCGTGCCACCAGCCGCCGGGCAGGAACAGGGTCTCGCCCTGCTTGATCGTGAACCGCGTCTCCTCCGCCTTCGCGAAGCTCGGAAACTGCTGCAGGTCGACCTCGAACGGATCCGGCAGCGTCGACAGGTTCGCGTTGTCCGGCTTCGGATAGAGATGCGGGCTGTCTTCGGGCCGGAACACGATCACGTCCTTGTCGCCGAAGATCTGGGAGATGAAGACGTGGAGATAGCTGTAGTCCCAGTGCAGCGTGCGGAACCCGCTGCCGCGCGTGCCGACGAACACGGCGACGTGGCCGCGATCGATCCGCATCGAGCGCGGCAGCAGGCGGCTGCCGAGGCGGTTGTGCTTCGCGAACGCGAGCTCGCCGATGTCGGCGCGCAGCTCCTGGAACTGCTCGTCCACCTTGACCATCTTCAAGTACGGCACGGTCTGCGTCCGGCTGCCCTGGCTCGCCTTGAGCTCGCGAATCAGCGCGCCGATCGTCCAGGTCTTGTGGTCGAACTTGACCTGCTTGTCCGGGAACCGCTCGGCGAACCAGTCGAGCGTCCACTTCGATCGGGCGGGCCAGTGGTCCGTCGCATCCGTGAGCAGGACCGGGCGACCCCGTGCCGCGTACTCGACCTCGAACTCCTCCAGCGAGAGCTTGCTTCGACGGTCGATCTCCACGGTGGCCGATCGTATCCCAGGCCCCGACCGCGCGGTCGCGCGGCGCTCGAAACTCGGCGGAGCATTCAGCGGCACCCGCCGCGCGCGGGCGACCAGGCCGCCGCGGCGGCGAGCTCGCCGCCGAACCGCTCGAGCCGGCTACCGTCGAGCTTGTAAGTCGCCGGGGGTCACGGCCTGGGCTCGCGGCGCTTCTGGTCGCGCAGCATGAACAGGTACAGGCTCTCGACCTTGGTGCGCGCCCACGGGGTTTTGCGCAGGAACTTCAGGCTGGACGAGACGCTGGGGTCGGTCGTGAAGCACTTGATGCGGACCTGCTGGCCGAGCTCCACCCAGCCGAAGTGCGCGACCAGCTCGGTGACGATCCGCTCGAGGGTGATGCCATGCAGCGGATTCCGTGCCTGCCGCTCGGGCGGGGCGGGCGGATCATCGGGCGTCGTCATCCCCCCACACTCGCATCCTCGTCGTCGACGGCATACGCAAAATCGCGCTCGCCGGGGTGGTGGCCTGTGCTGCGCGCGGCATGTCGGCGCGCCACGGCCTGACGCGCTCGACAACGCCGGCCGCGCGCGGTTCACTGCCCGGGTGCAGGAGCTTCGCAAGCGACCCGAGGGCTGGCGCACCTTACGCGTGGGCGAGCTCGAGCTGTGGTGGTCGGCCGGCGAGCCGCGGATCACGGCCGGGGTGCGCGCCGAGCCCGGCGAGCCGCTGAGCCAGGCGGTCGCGATCACGCTGACGGTGATGCGGTCCGACGCCAGCGGCAAGAAGCTGGTCTGCATCCTCCGCGGCCACCGCGCGCTCGCGGGGCTGGGCGGTGGCCAGACGCTCGCGATCGAGCCCAGCGCCGTGCGCCGCGTCGTCGAGCAGGCCGCGCCCCGCGGGGCGTGGCCGACGGGGCGGGGCACCCTGACCGCCGAGCTCGCGCTCCCGCGGCCGGTCCCGCGATCGCTCCAGCTCGAGGATCTCGAGGGCGTCGCGCTGGTCTGGAAGCATGCCTAGCTCGTCGCGCCGCGGAGAAACGCGACCAGGCCGTGCGGCGCGTCGGCGTCGTCGTAGCACAGCGCGTGGGTCGCCGCGGCCTCGGCCCCGGCCGTCGCGCTCCGCGCGAACATGGCGTCCTCGTACACGGCGATCGCGGCGTCGAGCTCCCGTGGCTGCGCGGCGATCGCCTGGCCGAGCTCGGCGCCGTCGTACATCGCCAGGTTAGCGCCCTCGCCATCGGGCGGCGCCAGGTGCGCCGCGTCACCGATCAGCGTCAGGCCGGGCGTGCGCGGCCAGCGCTGCCCGAGCGGCAGCGCGTGGAGCATGCGGGGGACGAGCGCGGTCTCGCCGTCGGTGATCAGCGCGACCAGCTCCGGCGCCCAGCCGGCGAACTCCGCCGCGATCCGCGCCCGCGCGGCCCGATCATCGCTGACGTCGATGGCGTCGGCCCAGTCGCGGGGCCGGGTGAGCGCGACATAGGTGTGGAGCACGCCCCCGGGCTCGCGGTGGGAGACGATGCCCTGGCCGGGCGCGAGCGAGATCATCGAGCCGCCGCCGACGAGCCGAGCGCTCGCCGGGTGCCGCGCGTCGGCGTCGAGCAGGTAGGTCTCGAAGTACGCGGTGCCGAGGTACGCGGGCCTCACCTCGGAGACCCGCGCGCGGACCTTCGACCAGGCGCCGTCCGCGCCGACCACGAGGTTCGCCGCCGCGGTCGAGCCGTCCGCGAACCGCAGCGCGTGCGCGCCATCGCCGCGCGGCCCGCAGGGCTCGACGGCCGCGAGCTTGCGCCCCCACTGGACGGTGCCGGGCGCCAGCGAGTCGAGCAGGATCCGCCGCAGCTCGCCGCGGTGGACCTCGGGGCGCAGGCCGGTGCCGTCATCGGGCTGGTCGAGCAGCACGGTGCCGTGGCGGTCGAGCACGCGCGTCGCCTGGCCGCCGGCGTGGATGATGCTGCGAAACTCGTTGGACAGGCCGGCCGCCGCCAGCGCGCGCTGGCCGTTGTAGTCGTGGATGTCGAGCATCCCGCCCTGCGA
>DASWOO010001045.1:0-4947 GCA_036404335.1 Kofleriaceae bacterium | reverse complement strand
GCGACGACCTTGAGCCCGGTGTAGTCGCGCCACTTGGCCGGGTAGCCGATCTTGGGGTTGTAGGTGGCGAGCTTGGCCTTGGCCCTGGCCTTGGTGTCCGCGCCCATCCAGGTCAGGCCGTCGAGCCGCTGGCCCATCGCGACCAGGATGTTCTTGACCAGCTTGTCGGCCGCGGCCTTGGTCTCGGGCGGAAAGTACTTGGCGACGTAGGCCTGGCCGGCGGCCTCGCCCATGCCGCGATCGACCTGGGTGACGCCGCGCTTCCACCGCGCCTCGAGCTGCGGCGTGCCGGTCGAGATCTTGCCGAACATCTCGAAGTGCGCGTCGACGAACGCCTTGCTCAGGTACGGCGAGGAGGCGTTGACCGCGTGGACGGTCAGGAAGTCCTTCCACACCGCGAGCGGCTGGGTCTTGACCAGCTTGGCGGTCGCGGCGATCACCGGCGGCTGCGCGACGAGCACCGCGGGCTGGCCCTCGAGGCCGACCGCCTTGAGCCACGCCTTCCAGTCGACGTCGGGGGCGAGCTTGGTGAGCTCGGCGATCGTCAGCTTGTTGTAGGTCTTCACCGGGTCGCGGTTCTGGATCTGCGTCCAGTGGGCGGCGGCGATCTTCTCCTCGAGCGCGTAGACCGCGGCGGCGCGCTTCTCGCCATCCTTCTGGCCGATCAGCGTGAACAGCTGCGCGAGGTACTTCTTGTAGCCGCCGCGCATCGCCTCGAACTGCGCGTTCTTGGCGTCGTACATGTCGCGGTCGGCCAGGCCCAGGCCGCCCTGCGAGATCCCGGCGATGTACTTGTCGGGCTCGCGATCGTCCTGGCCGACGCCGGTCGCGAACGGCATCGAGAAGTCGAGCCGGCGCGAGCCGCGCGCGAACGCCAGCATCAGGCCGCGGGTGTCGCCGATCTTGGCGATCTCGGCGAGCATCGGCTGGATCGGCTTGGCGCCGAGCTGCTCGATCGCCGCCTCGTCCATGAACGTCTTGTAGTAGTCGCCGATGCGCTGGCCGTTGGAGTCCGGATCGCCGCTCGCGGCCTCGAGGATCGCCTTGAGCCGCTCGTTGGACTTGTCGTTGAGCAGGGTGAACAGGCCGTAGTTCGACTTGTCCTCCGGCATCGGCGTGCGCTTGATCCAGGTGCCGTCGGCGTACTGGAAGAAGCTCTGGCCGGGCGCGACCTGCTTGTCCATGCCGGTCGCGTCGAAGCCCCACGTGCCGTACTCCGGCTTGGGCTTGTTCGACGGCGGCGCGGGGGCGGGCGCGGGGGCGACGGTGTCCGGCGCCGGGGCGGGCGCGGGCATGGTGGTCGAGGGCGACGACGACGAGCCGCAGCCGATGACGGACGCGAGCAGGGCTGTGAGCAGAGAAGTCTTCACGTTGGGCGCTCCGAGCGGTTGATGCCAGCTGGCGTACCAATTCGCGGCGGGCTTGAAAAGCTGCGACTCACGGAGTGACGCACCCCCCGACGTGCGGCAGGCGAGCGGCCGCACCTGAGAACTCTTCTAGGCGCTCTCGACGAGCAGCCGCTGCATCGTCTCGATCACCCGGCGCAGCCGCATCGGCTTGTCGAGGAAGAAGTTGGCGCCGGCGCCGAGCGCCGCGTCGCGCGCCTGCTCGCCGCCGCCCGACACCGCGATGATCGGCAGGTCGGTCAGCCCGAGCTCGTGGCGCGCGGCCATGATCACCTGCGGGCCGTCGAGCACCGGCAGGTAGACGTCGATGATCACGGCGTCGAACGGCTCCTGCCGCAGGATCTCGAGCGCGGCGCGGCCATCCTCGGCGTTGCGGAACAGGAACGACACGCTGCCGCCGAAGTCGCGGCGGGTCGCGCCGGTCAGGCCCTGCTGGATCAGCTCGGCGATGTGGCGGTTGTCCTCGATGATCAGCACGCGCAGCAGCCGCGCCATCGTCCGTGGATCGCGGCTGCGGATCCGCTCGATCACGGTGGCCAGCGCGTCCTTGGCCGGGCCGGGCGAGAACTCGATGCCGGCGCCGGCGTCGCCGGCCACGTTGTCGCCGCGCGTCCACCGCACCGTGCCCTCGATCGAGATCGGCTCGAGCAGGCCGGGGAAGCTCAGCACCAGCTGCACCAACGTACCGACCGGTAGGGTCCGGTTGGTGGTGACGAAGGTCCCGCCCGACGACAGGTTGTCGGTGAAGTCACCCACCAGGTCGTCGGCGCCCTCGTACTCGACGAACAGCGCCACGGCCTCGCGCGCTTCGCGCCGCTTTTCCTCACCTGCTGCCATCGGCGCCGCTAGGATCACGCGGCGACCGCCAGATCGCAAGCGATGCGCGGTCAGCCTTCCGGGATGCTGAGCGTAAAGGTCGTACCTCGCCCGACCCTGCTCGCGACCTGGATGTCACCGCCGTGGTCCCGGATGATCTGCTGGGTGAGCGCCAGGCCCAGGCCGTTGCCGCGCTCCTTCGTCGAGAAGAACGGGTCGAACAGCCGGGGGATCAGCTCGTCCGGGATGCCGACGCCGTCATCCTCGACCGCGATCTCGATCCGGTGATCGCCGGCGCCGCGGGTGCGCAAGGTGACCCGACCGCCGCCCTTGGCCGACACCGCGTCCGCCGCGTTGCGCACCAGGTTGATCAAGCACTGCCGGATCTGGTTGGCGTCGACGTGGCTCGGCGGGTCGGCCGGGTCGAGCTCGGTCGACAGCTCGACGCGGCGGGTGGCGAGGTCCGAGCGCACGAAGCCGACGAGGTCGCCGATGATCGAGTTGAGCGACTCGCGCGCGAGCTTGGGCTTGCCGCCGCGCAGGCCCAGGTAGGTCTCGGTGACCTCGGTCAGCCGGTTGACCTCGGTGTGGATCGCGCGGCACAGCTCGCGGGCCTCGGTCGCGTCGGCGCCGAGCTCGTCCTCGAGCAGCTCGGTGTTGAGGCCGATCGACGACAGCGGGTTGCGGACCTCGTGCGCGATCTGCGCCGCCATCTTGCCGACCATCGCCAGCCGGCCGGCGCGGACCTTCTCCTCCTCGCGCTCCTGGACCGCGCGGCCCATCGAGTTGAACTCGCGGGCCAGGCCGGCGATCTCGCTGGGCCCGGTCTCGCTGATCCGCTTGCCGTAGTCACCGGCGGCGATCCGCCGGGCGCCCTCGCGCAGCCGGCGCAGCGGCCGGAGCATGACCGCGACCCACGCGGTGATCATCACGCCCAGCACGACGGAGGCGACGCCGAAGTAGATCGCGCGGATCTTGATCGTGCGCTCGTTGTTGGCGAGCCAGTCGCGGGTCTGGGTGGTGTGGGTGGTCGCCGAGTTCTTGAGGTCGAACACCTTGCGCGAGATCGCGACCTCGGCCTCGGCCGCCTTGTGGAGCGCGTCGACCGCGGCGCGGTGCGGGGCGTCGAGCGCGTCGTAGGCGGCCTGGAACCCGGCGTCGGTGCGCGACGGCAGGTGCGCGGTCGGCGCGCCGAGCAGCGTGGCGTAGGTCGCGTCGAGCTCGGCGACGCTGCGGTTGAGGTCGTCGACCATCGGCGCGGTGCGCGGCAGCTGCTTGGAGACCTCGGTCGACGCCTGGCCGTCGGTGTTGGTCAGGTTGCCGAGGCTGGCGACGGTCTTGGTGATCTCGCCCAGCGCGCGGCTGCGGTAGTCGCGCAGCGCCTTCAGGCTGCGGGTGATCTCGCCCGGTCGGGCCGCGTCGCCGATCCCGCTGTCGAGGTAGTTCTTGAGGTCCTCTTGGCGGTGCAAGAGGTCCGCGGACACGATCGCCAGCGGCACGTAACCCCGGAGAATCAGCGACGCTTCGTCCTCGACCTCGCGCAGATTGAGGACGATCGTGGCGGCGAACACCCCGAATGTGATCGTCAGCGCGATGAAGCCGAGCAGGATTCGGGCGGATAGCGTGCGCATGACGTGCGTCACCGCAACGGTAGCCCGGCTGACCAGGGTGTGCCAGAGCGCCTATTGTGGATGGCGCCCGTGTATAGTATTGGGCCGAGGACCCATGACCCGTGTTCTATCCTCCGTGGTGGTCTCCACCTGTGCCGTCGCGCTGCTGGCCGTGTCCGGTGGCAAGGCCTGGGCGGACGCCAAGCCGAAGATCGCGGTGCTCGGCCTCGAGGTCGCGGACAGCGGCACCGGCATCGATCCCGAGACCACGCGGGTCGCCAAGGATCTGACCGCCGCGCTGCGCGGCCGGCCGGGCAACAACGCCGGTCCGTACATCCTGGCCGCCAACGGCGACAAGGAGCTGATCGACGAGAAGCTGCTCAACAACTGCGACACCGAGGCGCCGGTGTGCATGTCGGCGATCGGCACCGAGCTCGGCGCCGACGTGCTGATGTACGGCAAGATCGAGAAGAAGCCCGCCAGCGCCGGGTCGGTGTACCAGGTGTCGCTGAAGCTGCTGTACGTGGCGCGCAAGCAGGTCAGCTCGACGCAGGAGAGCTTGCCGGTGGCGGACGCCGCGGCGGGCAAGTCGGCGGGGTACGCCAAGACCTGGTACAGCAAGCTGACCGGCGGCGTGGCCGGGGTCAGCGTGGCGATCAAGGCCAACGTCGACCGCGGCACGGTGCTGATCGACGACGAGGCCAAGGGCTCGCTGACCAGCGGCTCGGCGTCGATCTCCGGCATCGCCGAGGGCCGACATACCCTGGCGATCGAGGCCAAGGACTACCAGCGCTACGAGGCGACGATCACCGTGCGCAACGGCGAGACGCTGTCGCACACGGCGACGCTGGCGCCGATGTCGAAGACCGCGCCGCCGCCGACGTCGACCAACGTCGCGGTCGCGCCGATGCCGACCGCGGGCCACAAGTCGAACATCTGGAAGCCGATCTTCTACACGAGCGCGGCGCTGGACGCGGCGGCGATCGGCTTCACCGTGTACGAGTGGCGCCACGGGGTCAGCGAGGGCAAGAAGGTCGAGCAGATCTCATCCGGCGACGGCTCTCCCGTTAACGTTGCGAAGTCGCTCGGGCATAACAATCCTGACGCGAGCGACT
>DASWOO010001044.1:0-2106 GCA_036404335.1 Kofleriaceae bacterium | reverse complement strand
CAGGTGCTGTACGGCGGCCGGCTCGGCACCAACCTGGTCGAGCTCGGCTACCTCGACCTCGAGATGCTGTCGGTGTACCTCGCCGAGCTGAGCGGGTTCCCGATCGCGACGCCGACCCTGCTCGACCAGGCCGACCCGGCGATGCTCGAGAAGCTCGGCGCCGAGGACGCGCACCGACTGCGCGCGATCCCGCTGGGCCTGCTCGCCGACGGCAGCGTCGCGGTCGGCCTGGTCGTGCCGACCGACCGCGAGTCGGTCGACTTCGTCGAGGCCAAGCTCGAGGCCCACGTCGTGCCGTACGTCGTGCCCGAGCTGCGCGCGCTGTACTACCTCGAGAAGCATTTCGGCCTGCCGCGCCGGGCGCGGTTCGTCCGGACCGGCCGCTCGCCGATGGCGCCGGCGAGCCAGCCGCCGGCCGCGCGCACCCCGGCGCCGCCGGCCTCGTCGTCCCAGAGCTCGGCAGGCTCGGCAGGCTCGGCAGGCTCGCCGGGCCTGCCGACGCTGATCGAGCGGAGGCGGACCCAGCCCGCGGCGGGCATGGTGATGCCGCCGGCGCTGACCCTCGAGCCGCGCCGCCGCCGGGCGACCTCGCAGGCGCCGCTGATCGGTGAGGTGCCCCTGGTGATCGGCTACGGCGCGGCGTGCGAGCGGATCGACAGCGCCGCCAACCGCGATCAGATCGCCGACACGTTCGTCACCTATGCCCAGGGCCGGTGCGACGCGCTGGTCGTGTTCCTGATCCGCGACGGCAACGCGCTCGGCTGGCGCAGCTGGGTGGCGTCACCCGTCGACGCGCCGAGGCCGATCGAGGAGCTGTCGCTACCGCTCGGCGGGGCCTCGGCGCTGCAGGCGGCGCACGACTCCGGCCAGCCGTTCTCCGGGCCGCCGCCGTCGACGGCGCGCCCCGTCGAGAAGCAGCTGTGGGCGGCGCTGGCGATCCAGCCCGAGCCGATCTCGGTGCTCGTCGTGCCGGTGCTCGTGAAGCAGCGCGCGGTCAACTTGATCTACGCGCACCTCACGATGATGTCGCCGCCGCTCCAGGTCGTGACCGAGCTGACCGACCTCGCGACGCGCGCGCAGGCGTCGTACGTGCGGTTGATCCGCCAGGCCCGCGGCACCTGACCGAGCTGAAGTGGCGCTCCCGGTCAAGGGTTCGGCAGCGCTATTGTGATGCCATAATACTGCGCATCCCTATGACATTGCTGGTGAAGTTACGCCGTGCAAACGGCCCGGGCCAGAACTTGACTCCCAGCGCCAAACAGGGAAAGTCACGCTCGTGCCACAACACGTGTCCCTGCCGAACCAAGGCTGCAAAGTCGGGATCGGTACGTTCGCCGCCGCGTTAGCTGCTCTATCCATGGCCGTGCTCGGCCATTTCTTCATCTAGCGGCGACCCACTAGACCCGTCGCGCCGCAACGCGCGCGGTCGGGGACCCGTTCGACATCGCGTTCGCAAGGAGTCTGCAAATGGCTGAAGGTACGATCAAGCGCCTGACCGACAAGGGTTTTGGCTTCATCACCAGCGCGTCGGGTAACGACGATCTGTTCTTCCACTCGTCCTCGCTCGACGGCGTGTCCTTCCAGGACCTCCGCGAGGGCCAGAAGGTGTCCTACGAAGAGGGCAACGGCCCCAAGGGTCCGCGCGCCGAGCGCGTTCGCCCCGTCTGAGTAAGCCTGCCACGTAGGCCGCCTTGCCAAGCGCAAACCGGCCGCCGCAACATGCGGCGCGACGCGCACCTGACCGAGTCGCGCGGCGCCGGCGGCCACCGCTATCCGAGCGCCGCGCCGGCAAGCACGCGATGCGCTGGTCCCGTCGCTGACCGGCGACAGCGTCGCGCTGACCGCGGCCGGCCGGTTCTGACCCGCGCGCCTCAGCGCTGCTCGTTCCAGAACCGGACCCAGTCGCCGTGCGGCAGCAGGCTGCCGTGCTGGATCGCGTCGGGATCGGCGAGCACGTAGATCCAGCTCCACACCGTCTCGCCGGTGTCGAGCTGGACCTGCTTGAGCACGCGGGCGAAGTCTGCGCACTCGTAGGCGTCGAGCAGGCCGAACGCCGCGGCGAGATCGGTCAGCCACAGCAGCTCGCCGACGACGCGCGCCGGCGCC
>DASWOO010001043.1:0-2178 GCA_036404335.1 Kofleriaceae bacterium | reverse complement strand
CCAGAAGAACCAGCCCGACTTCGTCAACGTCGGCGCGCGCGGTGACCCGACGATCATCCGCAAGGAGGCCCACACCTCGATGCTGGTCGCCGACGGCGAGACCTCGGTGCTCGGCGGCATCTACACCCGCAACTCCGGCGTCGCCTACCGCCAGATCCCGCTGCTCGGCGACCTGCCGGTGCTCGGCTGGCTGTTCAAGAACCGCCGCGAGAACGACGACCGCACCGAGCTGCTGGTGTTCATCACGCCCAAGATCACCAACCGCGCGCTCCTGCGCTGCGTCAAGTGAGCCATAGTGGTCGGGTGCTGTTCCTGATCGGCTTCATGGCCGCGGGCAAGACCTCGGTCGGCCGCGCGGTCGCGGCGGCGACCGGCCGGCGGTTCATCGATCTCGACGACGCGATCGCCGCCGATGGCACCGACGTCGCGGCCCTGGTCGCGCGCGACGAGCCCGAGTTTCGCCTGCGCGAGGCCCGGGCGCTGGCCCAGGTGATCGACGCCGCGCGCGGCGAGCCCAGCGTGATCGCCACCGGCGGTGGGGCGGCGGCGCACGGCGACAACCTCGCCCGGATGCGCGCGGCCGGCCTGGTCGTCGCGCTGGGCGTCGAGGTCGCCGAGGCCCAGCGCCGCGCCTCGGGCGACGCCGGCCACACCCGGCCGCTGCTCGCCGCGGCCCACGATCTGGCCCAGCGCCGCGCGCCGATCTACCGCCGCGCCCACGCCGTGGTCGACACCACCGGCCGCCCGCCCGCCGCGGTCCTCGCCGACGTCCTCGCGGTCGAGCGCGCGTGGCAGGCCGCGCCGCACCCGAGCTCGACCCTGCTCGCGCTCGGCGAGCGCAGCTACCCGGTCACCGTCACCGACAAGCTCGAGCCCGACGCGATCGCCAGGGCGCTCGGCGCGCCGAGCAAGCTCGCGGTCATCACCGACACCAACGTCGCCCGGCACTGGTCGCTCGAGGCGCTCGCCCCGGCGGTGACGATCGCGATCACGCCGGGCGAGGCCCACAAGACGCTCGCGACCTATCAGCTGATCTGCGAGCAGCTGGTCGACGCCGGGCTCGACCGCGGCTCGGCGATCGTCGCGCTCGGCGGCGGCGTGGTCGGCGACCTCGCCGGGTTCGTCGCGGCCACGCTGTTCCGCGGCATCCCGGTCGTGCAGGTGCCGACGACGATCGTCGCGATGACCGACGCGGCGATCGGCGGCAAGACCGCGGTCGATCTGCCCGCCGGCAAGAACCTGGTCGGCGCGTTCTGGCAGCCGCGCCTGGTCGCCTGCGCGCTCGAGACCCTGTCGACCCTGCCGGCCCGCGAGCGCCGCGCCGGGTTCGGCGAGCTGTGGAAGTACGCGCTGCTCGACGGCCGCGAGCTGTGGACCGACGTCGTGACCTGCGCCGGCTGGGCGGCCGGCCCGGCCTCGACCCCGCCGCCGTCGGAGCTGCGCGGCGTGATCGACCGCGCGATCGCCTACAAGGCGGCGATCGTCGGCCGCGACGAGCTCGAGCGCAGCGGCCACCGCGCGCTGCTCAACCTCGGCCACACCGTCGGCCACGCGATCGAGACCGCGACCGGGCTGCTCCACGGCGAGGCGGTCGGCCTGGGCCTGATCGCCGCGTGCCGGGTGTCGGCCGCGATCGCCGGCCTGCGCCCCGACCTCGAGCACGAGCTGGTCGCCGCGCTGCGCGCCAGCGGCCTGCCCGCCGACCTCGATCAGCACCTCGCGGGCCCGCTCGCCGATGACATCGCCGCGCGGATCCAGGTCGACAAGAAGCGGATCGGTGCCAACCTGCGGTTCATCGTGATCCGCGAGGTGGGCGTGTGTGAGCCGGTCGAGCTCGCGGTCTCCGAGCTTCGAAGAATTTTGCGCCCGCAATCGGCGACTTGATACGCTTTTCGTTGGAGGACACATGGAACGCGGACTCGCTCGTATCGCAATCGTCGTCGCGCTCGCCTCGGCGGTCGTGACCGGCTGCGATGCCGACGGTACGGATGGTGGCATTCTGGTGCTCAAGAACGTGTTCGCCGACACCGACTGTACGGCGACCTCGCTCGACAGCGAGACCGGCCTCAGCCACGGCACGCTCGATGTCACCGAGATCACCGGTTATCTGTTCATCGCCCAGATGCGCAGCCGGATCACGGCGCTCGATGGCCAGGAGGATCAGCGCACGATCATCAC
>DASWOO010001042.1:0-3099 GCA_036404335.1 Kofleriaceae bacterium | reverse complement strand
GGGATGGCGCCGGCCGGCCGCTCGACGACCGCGCGGCGGATCAGCTCGAGCGCCTCGGGCTCGCGGTCGAACAGCATGTCCTCCTTGCGCGCGAAGTAATTGAACACCGTCATCTTCGACACGTTGGCCAGCTCCGCGATCTCGGCGACCGTCACCTTGTCGAAGCCGCGCTGCATGAACAGGCCGGTGGCGGTGTCGGAGATCCGCTTGCGCGTTTCCTGCTTCTTTCGCTCGCGTAAACCTGGCACCGGTCAAATATTTGACCGAGATTATAATTGTCGGCAAGCGCGAACCGCCGCATGGTCGGTGTATGACGGAGTCCATCTGGGATGTCGTGGTCGCCGGGGCCGGGCCGGTGGGCCTGGCGCTGGCGTGCGAGCTGGCGGTCGCGCGGTGCCGCGTGGTGGTGATCGAGCGGCGGGCCGAGATCGATCCGACGATCAAGGCGGGCGGGCTCGGCGCGCTCGCCGGCGAGGCGCTGGCGCGGCTCGGGCTGGAGCCGGCGATGGCCCGGGCCGAGCTGGCGATGAGGCAGCTGATGCAGGAGACGATCGCGCAGGCCGGTGGCGGACCGCTGCTGCACGGCGCGGGCGCGCCGACCAACGCGAAGGGCAAGCCGATCGGCGGGCACTTCGCCGGCATGTTCCTGATCGACCAGTCGGTGCAGGCCGAGCCGGGCCGGCGCAGCCGCGGGGTCAACCAGCAGGCGCTCGAGGCGATGCTCCACGAGCGGGCGGCCGAGCTGGGCATCGAGATCCGGCGAGGCGTCGAGCTGGTCGGGTTCACGCAGGACGACGCCGGGGTCGAGCTCGAGCTGCGCGGCGCCGGCCGGCTGCGCGCGCGCTACCTGGTCGGCTGCGACGGCGGCCGCAGCGCGGTGCGCAAGCTCGCCGGCTTCGAGTTCCCGGGCACGCCGCCGACGCTGACCGGCTACCAGGCGATCGTCGAGCTCGCCGACCCGAAGGCGCTGCTGCCGCTCGGCTGGCGGCGGACGCCGACCGGCATGATGGCCTACGGGCCGGTGCCCGGCCGGATCCTGCTCGTCGAGCTCGATGGCCCGCCGGCCGAGCGCGACGCGCCGGTCGGCCTCGACGAGCTGCAGGCCGCGCTGCGCCGGGTCAGCGGCACGGCCGCGGTGATCACGGCGATCAAGACGGCGACCCGGTGGACCGACAACGCGCGCCAGGCCGCGCGCTACCGCGACCGCCACGTGTTCCTTGCCGGCGACGCCGCGCACGTCCACTCGCCGTTCGGCGGCCAGGGCCTGAACCTCGGCATCGGCGACGCCGCCAACCTGGGCTGGAAGCTCGCGGGCAGCCTGCACGGCTGGGCGCCCGGCGGCGTGCTCGACAGCTACGAGGCCGAGCGCCACCCGGTCGCGGCGCGCGTCCTGGCCAACACCCGCGCGCAGATCGCGCTGATGCGGCCGGGGCCGCACGTCGACGCGCTGCGCGACCTGGTCGCCGAGCTGATGGGCATCGACGAGGTCAATCGCTACTTCGGCGCGATGCTCGGCGGGCTCGATATCCGCTATCCGGCCCGCGGCGACCATCCGCTCGCCGGGCGGCCGTGCAGCGACCTGGCGCTGACGCCGAGCCACGGCGAGGTGGTCCAGAGCTTTGCGCTGCTGCAGGATGGCCGCGCGCTGCTGGTGCTCGATGGCGACCCGGCGCGCTACGCCGGCCACGCCGATCGCGTGCGGGTCGTGCAGGCGCGGATCGACCGCCCCGGGCTCGGCGCCGTGCTGCTCCGCCCCGATGGCTTCGTCGCCTGGGCGGCCGCGCCCGGTGCGCGCGATCATGCCGGGCTCGACGATGCCCTTCACACCTGGTTCGTGCGGCGGGACGGCGATACGCTGCCGGCGTGAATTGCCCGATCTGCCGGCACACGCTCGACGGCGGCGAGCTGGTCATGGTGTGCTCGACCTGCCACGTGGGCCTCGGCGGCGGCCTGGCGGTCAACGCGACCGGCGAGTTCCGCGTGCCGCCCGAGCTGCTCGAGGCCGCCGAGGTCACCGGCGAGCGCGTCCACGCGACCCACGTCTGCGCGTGGTGCGGCAAGCTCGAGCGCGAGGTCAAGAAGCTGCTCGGCCGCGGCGGCATCGCGCTGTGCAACGAGTGCGTGTCGCTGTGCTGCGACATCCTCGACGCCGAGCTCGCCGGCGACTGGCGCTAGCCGGTCAGCGCGCCATCAGGCTGGCGCGGTCGCGGTAGTCGGCGGCGTAGTCGGGCTGGCCCTTGTGCTCCCAGGCGCGGGCGAGCTCGCGGCAGCGCAGCGCCTCGAGCGCCGGGGCGAGCTCGCCGCCGGCGCGCATTGCCTCGAGCAAGGCGATCGCCTCGTCGTGGCGGCCCAGGGCGATCAGCGCGGTCGCGCGGGTGTGCTGGACGGCGGGCACGTCGGGGCGCAGGGCGATGGCCTCGTCGGCGAGGGCCAGCGCGGCGGCCGGGTCGCGGCCGGCGTCGAGCGCGGCGACCGCGCGGTTGTTGAGCCAGGTGACGCGCTCGGCGGTGTCGAGCGGGGCGCCGGCGAACCGGGCGAGCTGGGCCTCGGCGGCCTCGCGCCGGCCGCCGGCGAGGTCGCAGCCGGCGCGCGACAGGCCCGCCGCGCGCTCGCGGCGGACGGAGAACGCGGCGAGGGCGATCAGCCGGTAGCGCCGGCCGGCCCGGCGGTAGCGCCCGGCCTCGAACGCGGCGTGCGCGGCGCGCGGCAGCCACAGCACCAGGCCGACGGTGGCCACGATCGCGAGCACGGCGCCGAGCGCGATCCAGCGCGGCCCGAGCGCGGCGAGCCCGACCGGCATGGTGCCGCAGGCTACCGCCCAACCAACCGCGCGTCCGACATGCCGAGCCGCCACGTCTGCTAGCGTACCTCCAGCGGGCCATCTGCCCGCGAGAATCGTGCGCCGGCGCGGCCCAGCCGTGGTAGAGAGGCAACCCATGTCGGAACGGCTTGTCACGCTGGGAAACCGCACCGAGCGGGTGGCGCGTCCTGCGCCGGCCCCGGGCGCGCCGCGGGTCTACGTCGAGACCTACGGCTGCCAGATGAACGTCGCCGACTCCGACCTGATCGGCAGCGTGCTGGCCGACGCCGGCTATGCCA
>DASWOO010001041.1:0-2489 GCA_036404335.1 Kofleriaceae bacterium | reverse complement strand
GCCGGGGCATCGCCCCGCGCGAAGTCGACCTGGGCGAGCGCGAGGTCGGCGAGCGCGACCTGCAGCGGCGAGACCCCGCGCGGCTGGTCGGCCGCGGGCTTGCCGCCCTCGGCGATGACCTTGGCGAGCTGGGCGCGCAGCTCGGTCGCGGCCTGGCCGACGATCCGGCCGGCGCCGGCCATCAGCTCGGCCCGGACGATGATCGCCGCCGGGTTATCGGGGTACTTGTCGAGCGCGGCGAGCGCGTCGTCCCACGCCGACGCCGCGCCGAGCGCGCGGGCGGCGCCGACGGCGTACAGCGGCCGCGGCTGCTTCTCGAGCGCCTTCTTGTGGTCGTCGATCGCGGCCTTGACGTCGCCGGCGAGCAGCAGCGCCTGGCCGCTGACGTACCGGGTGTCGGCCAGGGCCTCGGGATCGGTCGGCGCCGCCTGCTTGGCGCGCTCGGCGGCGTCGCGCGCGAGCTTGCCGTCGCCCTGGGCCAGCGCGACGTAGGTGGCGGCGAGCAGGCCGTCGATCGGCTGGCTCGACAGCGCCTCGACCGCGGCCTTGGCGTCGGCGGCGCCGTCGCCGAACTCGTAGCCGAGCACGGCGCGGGCGCGGGCGAGCGCGGCGCGGTTGTCGAGGGTCGGCGACGCCTGGGCGATGCTGTACAGGCTGTCGCGCGCGCCGGTCCAGCCCGACCAGGTGTCGGAGTTGGCGAGGTCGACCGCGCGGTCGCGCGCCGCGGCGATCTGCTTGCCCAGGCGCATCGCCCGGATCTGGAAGCCCGCGAATACGCCGCCGCCGATCACCGCGCCGCCGACCAGGATCCACACGAAGACCTGCAGCTTCGACCGCTTGCGCGTCCCGCTCCGCATCGCCTTGTCTCCCGCGGGCGCCCCGGCGTAGCCGCCCGGCCCCGCGCCGTTGACCATCGCGGCCATCCGCGGATCGAGCTCGCCCGGCATCCGCGGGCCGGGCACGCCGGGCGCCACCGCGTTGGGCACCAGGCTCGGCACCGCCCCGGCCGCGCCGACCGCCGGCATCACGACCGCGCGCGCCCACACCGGCGCCTCGCCGCCGTTGCCGTTGCCGTTGCCGTTGCCGTTGAACAACGCGTCGACCGCGGCGGCCGACTGCTCCTGCGACGGGTTCAGCGCGAGGGTCGGCCGCGCCGCCACCATGCTCGACTGCAGGTGCGGCGGCAGCTGCGGCGCGTTGGACTGCAGCACCTGCGGCTGCATCGGCGGCAGCCCGGGGAGCCCGCCCATCGGCATCTGCGGCTGCACCTGCGACGCCATCTGGGGCTGCACCTGGGGCGCCATCGTCCGCGCCATCGGCGACGCGGTCGGCACGGCGAGGCCGTTCATCTGCATCGGCATCGGCGCCGGCGGCACGCCGCGCGCGGTCGGGCCATCGCCCGGCGTCGGCATCGGCATCGCTGCCGCGGTCGGCAGCGCCGCCGCGATCTGGCTGCGCTGGCTGACCGGCTGCATGTTCATCACGTGCGGCTGGCTGGCGATCAGCGCCGCGAGGTGGCTCGGCGCGCCGCGCGCGGTCGGCTCGGACTCGGGCGGCAGGTCGATCGGCCCCGAGGGCATCTTGACCGCGTTGCGCACCTCGGTGCCGCGGCTCGGCCCGCGCCGGGGCGGGTTGCCGTTGCTCATGGTGCGCGCCTCGCCGCCGCTCGGGGCGGGGCGCGCCTGGCGGCGCAGCGGCTGCTGCGGCTCGTCGTCGGGCGACAGCGTCTCGGCGACCTCGACCATCTCCTCATCATCCAGCTCCACCGTCGAAACTTCTTCTTTGAACGCCTGCTGCGCCCCGCGGTTGCGCTGCGGCTCGGGCCGCTGCGCCGACATTTTCTGCGCCGACATCTTCTGGGCCGATATCTGCGCCGACATCTTCTGCGCCGACATCTGCGCCGACATCTTCTGGGCCGACATCTGCGCCGACATCTGGCGCGACGGCGGCGGCGCGATCAGCTCGCCGAGGTCGTCGTCGCCCGGCCGCAGCTCGACGCCATCGTGGTCGGGGTCGACCTCCATCGTCCCCGAGCGATCGCCGACCGCCAGCACCGCCGGCGGCGGGGTGCTCTCGCGATGCAACGGCGCGGGCGCCGGCGCCGGGCGCTTGCGCCCGGCCGGCGCGGCTAGCGAGGTCGGCCGGGTGAACTCGCCGCCGGAGTCCTCCGGCTGGTGGGGGTTGTCGCCCGGGCCGTCGTCCGGATCATCGTCCGGATCATCGTCCGGATCATCCTTGCCGTCGGGCGACGGATCGGCCGCCGGATAGTGCTTGGTCGCCGGATCGGCCGGCGGCGCCGCCGCGCCCGCCCCCGGATGCGGCCCTTGCCGCGGGATCGTCGCGCTCGCGTTCGGCGGCGACCGGCCGGCGATCCGTTCGGCCTCGGCGATCAGCTGCAGCGCCCGCTGGTCGGCGACGCCCTGGCTGCGCAGCGCGCCCAGCACGTCCATCGCGCCGGCGCCGTCGCACTTGCGGAGCAGCGCCTCGCC
>DASWOO010001040.1:0-4190 GCA_036404335.1 Kofleriaceae bacterium | reverse complement strand
CCCAGGTCCGGCCGCTCTTGAGATCCTGCCACTCGGTCTTGAGCTTTGCCTCGACGCGATCGTTCCAGTCCGGATCGGTCGCGCCGTGATGCTGGCGGGCGCCGACACCGTACCGGTGTCCGACCTCGACATCTTCCCACTTGTCGTCGGCAATCGGCTGGTTGCCCGGTGGCACCGGCGCCGTGCCGACCGCCTGTTTGACGGTGTCGGCGACGCCCTGGTTGAGCTCGGCGCCGTGGTGGCTACTTACGTCGGCTTTGGTCTGCTCCCAGTCGCGACGCAGCGCCGCCTTCACGCGGTCCCACGTACTCGTGTGCTCGTTGTTCCACCAATGCGGATTGTTATCGGCCATGGCGCGCGAGCCGTGCAGGGCCCGCGCCACTAGGCAGCTGGATAGCTCGCCCCTGAAGCTGCATGATCTGGGCGCCAGGAGCACGACGCGCCTGGGCGCACGCCGTTCAGCTGCGCTACCTGCCGGTAAGGACCTCGGCGGCGTGCTCGACCGCCTTACGATCGAACGCGGGCTCGCCCGCGACGCGGAGCACGACGGCCGCCGCCAGCGCCGACGCCGGCGCCTCGAGCACCAGCGTCCGGTCGCACCACGCGGTTGCGAGCTCGTACATTCCGGCGTCCGTTGCCACCCGCGCCCGCTCGATCGCCGCCCACGCCGCTACCGTGTCATTGCCGGTCTCGACGGCCTCGGCGCAGATCGCCTCGAGGCGGCGCGCTCGCTCGTCGGCATCGTAAGGAGTCTGCGCGAGCACATCGCGTACGCATTCGGGCGGGTCGTCTACGCCATTCATGCCGATCGCCTCGAGGCCGGAACCGTAACACGCCCTCGGCCGCCTGCCCGCGCGCGAGCGTGACCACGAATGGTCGCTCGAGCTCGAACGCCAGCACGTGACATCGAAACGGAACGTAGCTTCACCGCGCGCTGAGAGCTCGCCATCTTGCGAGGGCCGGCGATGGCGATCTCGCGCTCGACCAGCTCAGCCGGAGCTCCACGGCGGGCCTTAGGCGTGGGCGACCAGCACTTCGCGCTTGTTGGTGTGGTCCGGCGGGCTGACCACGCCCTGCTTCTCCATCTCCTCGACGAGCCGGGCGGCGCGGTTGTAGCCGATCCGCAGCTGGCGCTGGACCCACGAGATCGAGGCGTTGCGCGTCGTGGTGACGATGTACACCGCCTTATCGTACATGTCGTCGTCGCTCTTGCCGCCGGGGCCGCTCGACGGCATGCCGCCCTCCCCGCCCTCGCCGTCCTCGTCGCGGGGCTTGAGGATGTCGAGGTTGTAGACCGGGCGGCCCTGGGTCTTGAGGAACGCGACGACGCGGTGGATCTCGTCCTCGTCGACGTAGCAGCCGTGCAGGCGCTGCGGCGCCGCGCCGCGGTCGGAGAACAGCATGTCGCCCGCGCCGAGCAGGGCCTCGGCGCCGGTCTGGTCCAGGATGGTGCGCGAGTCGATCTTCGACGCCACCGAGAACGCGATGCGCGACGGGAAGTTGGCCTTGATCAGGCCGGTGATGACGTCGACCGACGGCCGCTGGGTCGCAAGGATCAGGTGGATGCCCGACGCGCGCGCCTTCTGGGCGATGCGCGCGACGCTGGTCTCGACCTCCTTGGGCGCGCACATCATCAGGTCGGCGAACTCGTCGATCACGACGACGATGTACGGCAGCCGGTGCTGCGGCGCGGTGACGATCCGCTCGCGCGCGTCGGCGTCCTCGGGCGAGTCGGCGTCGACCGCCTTGCCGACGTCGTCCTCGATCGCGCGCGCGGCGGCGTCGGCCGCGGCCCGCAGCTTGTCGGCCTCGAGCTTGGCCAGCTGCTTGCCGACCTTGTCGTTGTAACCGCCGATGTCGCGCACGCCCATCTGCGCCAGCAGGTCGTAGCGGCGATCCATCTCCTCGACCGCCCAGCGCAGCGCCAGGTTGGCCTTCTTGGGATCGGTCACGACCGGCAGCAGCAGGTGCGGGATGCCCTCGTAGATCGACAGCTCCAGCATCTTGGGGTCGACCATGATCATGCGAACGTCTTCGGGGCTCGCGTGATACAGCAGGCTCGTGATGAACGCGTTGACCGCGACCGACTTGCCCGAGCCGGTGGTGCCGGCGACCAGCAGGTGCGGCATGCGCGCGAGGTCGACCACCGCGGGCGCGCCCTCGATGTCCTTGCCGATCGCCATCGGCAGCTTGCCGCGGCCCTTGGTGAACATCTCGTCGGCGACGATCTCCTTGAGGAACACCTTCTCGCGGGTCTTGTTCGGCACCTCGATGCCGACCGCGGCCTTGCCCGGGATCGGCGCGACGATGCGGACCCGCAGCGCCTCGAGCGCGAGCGCGAGGTCATCGCTCAGGTTGACGATCTTGTTGACGCGCACCCCCGGCGCCGGCGCGAACTCGTACATCGTGACGACCGGGCCCGGCCGGATCGCGACGACGTCGCCCTTGACGCCGTAGTTCTCCAGCGTCTGGGTCAGCTTGGCCGACAGCTCGAGCATCGCGGTCTTGTCGATGTGGTTGGCGGTGCTCGCGTCGTAGTTGAGCAGCTGGATCGACGGCAGCTGGTAGTCGCCCTCGCCGAGCTTGATGAAGGTCTGGCGCTCGGCCTCGGCCGCCTGCTCCTTGGCCGCCATCGTGGCCCGGTCGGCGTGCTTGAACCGCGACTCGACGATCAGCGACACCGGCGGCGCGTCCTCCGGCGCCGCGCCCATGGTCGGCGCGACCGTGGCCGCGGTCGGCGCGTCGTCGGTCAGCTCCGGCGCCTGGGTGCCGACCGGGAACCGCGTGCGCTTGCCGCCGCGCGGCGCCGGCGCGTCCGCCTTGGCCTTGGCCTTGACCTCGACCTCGACCTCGGCCTCGGGCTCGGCGGTCGCGTCGATCACCTCGATCGCCGGCAGCGTCTTCTTCGCGTCGATCTCGGCCACGTCGGTCCGCAGCTTCTTCTTGGGCCGCGCCACGATCACCGGCTCGTCCGGGGCCTCGTCGTCGCCGACCTCGAGCACGTCGCGCTCGTCGATCTCCTCGCCGTCGTCGTCGTCCTCGTCGTCGCCCTCGCCGTCGCGGTCGCGGTCCGGCAGCATCGCCCGGAACACCGCGCCCCAGAACTGCGCGAACGACATCGCCGCGTGCGCCATCGCCGCGCCCAGCCGGCGGCCGACGCCGCCGAGCGCGCCCAGCACGTCGCGGATCCGCAGCGGCGTGGCCACGACCGCCGCGACCACGAGCCCGACCAGGCCGAGCAGCGCGGTGCCCGCCGTGCTGACCACCGCGCGCAGGATCTCGCCCAGGTGCTCGCCCAGCGCGCCGCCCGGGCCGTGACCCGCGACGCGGTAGCCGCCGGCCACCAGGTGGACGAGCACCGCGAACGACACCACGCCGATCATCGCGCCCGCGACGATGGTCGCCGGCATGATCGGCTCGCGCTCGATCAGCAGGCGGATCGCCGAGACGATCGCCAGCGCGATCAGCGCGTAGCCGCACACGCCGGCGATCCCGTAGAACATCCCTGCCGTCGCCTTGCCAAACGGCCCCATGACCATCCGGTTGGCCTGCAGCGAGACCATCGCGATCAGCAGGAAGATCGACGCGCCCAGGGCCACCACGCCCACGACTTCGCGGCGACGCCCGTCCGAATGGGCGTCACGGGTGGTCTCCCGGGTCTCGCGCGGGGCCGGCGAGGTCTCACGAATCCTTCGATTTTTGGACATGGGCGCTCCCTACGAGCACCACTATCCTACATGGGCCTACGTTGGATCCAACTTTTATTGGCCGAGGCTTATTCGGTCGTCGGCCGCACGGGCGAGATCGCCACCTCGCCGCGCAGCTTATACAAGCAGCCGCGCGCCGCGGTGAGCGAGGCGGTGGCCGCGTCATCGCCCTGGACCTCGCGCATCGGCCGGGCCTCGAGCTGATCGATCACCGCGCCCAGGCTATCGACGCAGCGCTGCGTCCGGCACGCGCAGGCCCGGCCGTCGAGCTCGGCCGCGATCGCCTGCCAGCTCGCCACGTCGAACCGCAGCGGCGCGGTCAGCGGCGGCGGCCGCGCGTCCTCGGGGTCGTAGCTCCACGCCGGATCGTCGAGCCGCGGCGGGCACAGCCGGTGCGTCGCGTCGCACGCCTCGAGCGTGGCGATGAACCGGGTGCGCACCGCGAGATCGGCGCGCGCGACCCGCAGCTGATCGTCGAGCTCC
>DASWOO010001039.1:0-4307 GCA_036404335.1 Kofleriaceae bacterium | reverse complement strand
ACGGCGTGGCCCTCGGCGTCGTTGTCGAAGTAGATGAAGACGTCGCGGCCGGCCGCGGCCCAGGTGCGGGCGTCGGTGGCCCAGCGGGCGAGCGAGGGGCCGCTGTAGCTGGAGGCGTACTTGCGGGTGTGGCCGTGGAGGCGGACGTAGACGAAGTCGGCGGTGACCTCGCGCCACATGGGGAAGTCGGGGGCGTCGCCGAGGCAGACGCCGACCTTGGCGGCGCGGAGGCGGTCGGCGACCTCGGGGATGAACCACGAGGTGTGGCGCAGCTCGAGGGTGTGGCGCGCGGGCCAGGCGCGCAGCGCGTCGAGGAAGTCGTCGAGCCGGCCGAGGTCGATGCCGAAGTTGCTCGGCAGCTGCCAGATCACGGCGGCGAGCTTCTCGGCGAGCGGGGCGGCCTGGTCGCGGAGCCGCACGATCGAGTCGCGGCAGTCGCGGAGGCGCTTGTAGTGGGTGACGAAGCGGTGGCCCTTGAGCGAGAACCGGAAGTCGGCCGGGGTCTCGTCGTACCAGCGCTGGTAGGTCGTCGGCGCGATCTTGGTGTAGAACGAGCCGTTGATCTCGAGGCTGTCGAACGCGCGCGACGCGGCCTCGAGCCAGCGTCGGACCGGCAGCTTGCCGTAGAGGTGCGCGCGCCAGCCCTTGTAGACCCAGCCGCTGGTGCCGACGTAGATCGGCCCGTGGCTGTCGCGGCGGGTGAAGCCCTCCGGCGGCACCGGGATGTGCTGGACGATCGGCGTGGCGGTGTTGGAGTCCGACCACGGCCGCGCGCGGCGCGTCGGCATCACGCCGCCGGGAGCGCCGCGGCGCGGTCGGTCTCGGCCGGCACGGAGTTGCGCGGCTCGCCTTCCATCAGCTGCTCGAACAGCGCGAGCACCTCGTTGCCGAGACCGGACAGGTCGTCCGCGCTCATCGACTTGCGCAGGATCGGAAACAGCTTCTCCTCCTCCTCTTCGTGCGCGTGGTGCGAGACGTTCTCCTTCAGCACCGACAGCTTGGCGTCGAACTCGGCCGCGTCGGCCTCGGGGTCGAGCGCGAGCATGTCGGCGAGCAGGCGCTTGACCGCGAGGTGCTCCTCGACCGACTCGTGCAGCATGTCGTCGGTCTTGGCCTGCATCGCGGCGGGATAGAAGATCTTTTCCTCGACGGTGGCGTGCGCGGCCAGCTTGTCGGCGAGCTCGCGGAACGCGGCGGCCTTGTCGCCACGGCCCGCCTCGAGCTGCGCGAACAGCTGGTCGACCTCGCCGTGCTGGCTGGTGAGCAAATCGAGAACATTCACGGTCTGGGAGGCATTGCGCATGGCGACCGCTATTGCAGCGTGAGTGCCAAACGTTTGGGTGTGGTCGGCGCGCACGCCGCGCCATCGCGCGCGGTGCTGGGCTAGGCTCGCGCCATGGCAAGCGTCATCGGCATCGGCGGCATCTTCGTGAAATCCAAGGACCCGAAGGCGCTGCAGGCCTGGTACCGCGAGCTGCTCGGCCTCGAGATCGCCGACTGGGGCGGCGCACAGATCTGGTCGCGCGCCGAGCGCAGCTACGCGGTGTGGAGCTCGTTCGCGGCCGACAGCAAGCACTTCGAGCCGAGCTCGCGCGAGTTCATGATCAACCTGCGGGTCGATGACCTCGACGCGCTGCTCGGCACGCTGCGCGCGGCGGGCGCCAATGTCCTGGACCGCCGCGAGGACAGCGCCGACGGCAAGTTCGGCTATGTCGTCGACCCGGACGGCACGCTGCTCGAGCTGTGGCAGGCGGCCGCGCAGGACTAGCGTGCGCCGGTGACCACCCAGCTCTCGGCGTCGGGCTCGACGAGCTGCAGCAGCGCGCCGCCCTCGGCATAGAGCTCGTCCCGCACCGACCCGGAGATCGGCGCGAACGGCGCCAGGGTCAGCGTCGCGCCGTGCTTGTGGCGCTCGATCGTCCAGGTGCCGGCGACGAAGCCATCGACCAGGAACGTCGGGCGGACGAGCAGGTTCTTGGTCACCAGCTGCGGCCGGTGCTCGTCGGCGATGATCCGCCGGCGGTCGTCGTGGCCGAGCACGAGGTTGTCGAAGTCGGGGATGAACCGGACCGGCGCCTCGCGATCGGCGGCCGGGCGCGGCGCGTCGGGCAGGTCGAACAGCTCGCGGCGCTTGTCGTCGCGGAACGTGACCAGCTCGGGGCGCAGCGCGGCGAACGCGGGCGCGAGGTCGGCGATGCCGGACCAGCGCTGGGCATCCTTGATCGTGGCGGGGCCGAACGCGGCCAGGTAGCGCCGGACCAGCGCAGTCAGCGCGTCGGCCGTGGCCGCGGTGGGGACATCCCGCGTCAGCCACGCCCGGGCCGAGGCAAACGCCGCGCCCGCCGGGAACGCCCAGGCGTCGTCGGTCGGGACCTGGACCAGCGGCAGGTTCATGCGCAGCGCGTAGCCCAGCGCGCGATCGTCGTGCTGGTGAAACTCGGCCGCCAGCATCGGCCGCAGGTCGTCGAACGTCGCCGGCAGCAGCGACTCGGCGAACGCGGCGAGCCGCGCGAGATCGAGCCCGGCCGCGCGGTCCTTGAGGATTGCCTGGAAGCCGGCGGTCAGCATCGGCTGTAGCGCCGGGCGGAAGGCGAGAAAGTCGGCGGCGGTCAGCAGGTGCAGGGTGCCGCGAAGGAACGTGGCGCGGACAACGCCGCGATCGTGCAGCAGCTTGTGGAGCTGATCGCGGCTGAACGTCTGCAGCCGGGTCCACAGCCCGATGAACGGCGGCCGAGGGGCCTGGGCCTGCAGCGCGACCAGGTGCGCGATCGCCGCGGTGGGCGAGAGCGGCGAGCGCTCGAGCAGGAGCTGGCGTGCCAGCAGCGCACGGTTGAGCGCGCGGGTGTCGAGCAGGTCATCGGCGATTGCCGGCTTCGCCGGCTTAGGCGACTTCGCGACGGGCTTCGCCGGCTTCGCGACTGGCTTCGGCGCCTTCGCACCCTTGGCTACCGGCTTCGCCGACTTGCGCTCAGCCGCCACCGGACGCCCTGCGCGCCAGCTGCTCCGTCAGCAAGATGTCGGTCGGCCCCAGATAGCGGTTCGGCTTCGCCTGCTTGCGCTCGACCGCCAGCCGGACCAGCTCGTCGATCGCCTGGCCATACGTCCGGCCGCTGGCGCGCACGCACGCCGCAAAGGCGCACGTGTCCGACAGATCGGGGTTCGGGTTGACCTCGAGGATGTACGCCTTGCCGGTCGCGGCATCGAGCCGCATGTCGACCCGCGCGTAGTCGCGGCAGCCGATCGCCCGGAACGCCCGCAGCGCCAGGTCCTGGATCTCCGCGACCTGGTCCGCGCCCAGGTCCGCGGGGCACTTGCTCTCCACCGCGTAGTGGTCGCGGCTGTACGGATCCCACTTCGCGCGATAGGTAATGATGTGGGGCAGCGTCCGGCCGTCGTCGTCGAGGCCGTCCTTGAACTGCATCTCGTACAGCGGTAGCGCCTCGTCGCCCAGGATCGCGCAGTGGATCTCGCGGCCGGCGATGAACTCCTCGACCAGCACCGCCGCCGAGCGCGTGTCGAGCAGGTGGTGGACCCGGGCCTCGAGCTGCGCCCGGTCGTGCACCACCGACCCCGAGTCGATCCCGCCCGACGCGTCGTCGTGCGCCGGCTTGACGATCATCGGGTACCGCAGCTCCAGGCTCGCCGGGACCCGCGCCGCGCGCTCGGTCGTCCGCTCGACCACGATGCCGCGCGGCACCGGCAGCCCGCTCGACGCCAGCAGCGCCTTGGCCAGCGGCTTCTTCTGACACAGCGACAGCGGCCCCGGCCGGTTGCCGGTGTACTGCACGTCGAGCAGCTCGAACAGCGCCGGGACGTTGTGCTCCTGCTCGGGATCGTCGCGGAAGAACTCGACGAGGTTCATCACGCAGTCCCAGCGGCTGCCGGTCACCGCCTGCAGCAGCGTGTTGAAGTCGTCGCGGATGTTGAGGTGCGAGACCTCGTGCCCCGCCTCGCACAGCACGTCGACCAGCAGCTGGATCTCCTGCTCGACGGTGTCCCACGGCTCGATGACCAGCGCCGGGTCCCAGTCGGGGGCACGACGGTCATCTCGACGATAATGCTCGTACACATCATCGTCGATCATGTTCCAGAGGATCAGGACTCGAGCCATGCAGGAACGCCGCTGTTCCACAGGTACCACCACTGCAACGCGATGTCGATCGAAAGGGGGCCTTCCCGCCCCCTCTGCACGTCGGCCGAGCTCGCAAACTATTGAGCGAGCCGCGTGCCCCACGGATGGCGCGCGATCAGCTCGTCGGCGCGCCGGCGCTGCGCGGGCTCGAGGCCGCCGCCGACCGCGGCCGCGA
>DASWOO010001038.1:0-3385 GCA_036404335.1 Kofleriaceae bacterium | reverse complement strand
GCCCCTATACTGTGCTTGCGTTCTTTGCGACCTGAGGTGCCTCGCGATCGTTGACCGTCAGCAGCCGGCGGTTCGTTCGTGGCTGCGGAGCTCCACGCAAATGAAACTCTTCGCCTGTATTTGCAACCAACCCCCGCGCCTGCCCACCGCGCTCGCCCCCGTGCGCGCGACGCTCGTCGCCGCCCCGCCCGTGAGTCGATGGGGCCTTGGCTACCATCAAGGGGGCGATGTGCTCCTGGTGCGCACGCCGAAGGAGAGCCCGGCGGCGGTCGACCTCGCCAGCCCGCTCACCGAGATCAAGACCGACTGCGCCATCGCCCAGGCGGTGCGCGATCACGGCCCGGGCGGCACCGACAACACGCCGCCGTTCCGCTATCGCCGCTGGCTGTTCGCGCAGACCGGGCTCGACAGCCAGCTGCTCACCGACGAGGTCGGACCGCGGCTCACCGAGCACGTCCCCGAGTACCTGCGGCGCAACATCCGCGGCCGCACGCCGGCCGAGCTGATGTTCCACATCTTCCTGGCCCGGCTGCACGACGGCGGCCACATCGATGATCCGAACCTGCCGCCGGCCGTGACGCGCAACGCGCTCGCCGCCACGCTCAAGCTGGTCCGGGCCGAGCTCGCGCGGGCCGGCAAGGCCGACGCCGTGCTCGGCAACATCGCGGTGACCAACGGCCGGTCGATGGCCGTCGCGCACCTGCACGAGCCGCTGCGGCTGCGCCGGCTGTCGGTGCCGGCCGAGCGCGGTGAGCGCGACGAGTCGTTCCGCGGCTTCCTGCTGGTGTCCGGCGGCGACGGCGACGTCAAGGAGGGCTTCGAGGACGTCCCGGCGCAGCGTGCCGTGCTGATCAGCCGCGATCTGCAGATCTCGTTCGCCGGCCTCGAGCCGTGAGCGTCAGCGCGCCAGATCGTACGCGCGGACGCTGGCGGCCTTCTTGGCCTTCGCCGGCGCCCGGGTGAAGCCGTCGAGCGTGTCGCTCGACACCGCGTCGAGCTCCTGGACCTCGTCCTCGCCGATCAGCTGGGCCTGGGCGCGGACGGCGGCCTTGCGGTCGTCGAGCACGCGGCGCGCGCCGGCCAGGCCATCCTTCTCGTAGGCGGTCGCAGCCTGCTCCAGCGCGCGGCTCTCGAGCGCCTGCTCGATGATCGCCGCGGTCGCGCGATCGGCGGTCGCGGCGAGCTCGGCCGCGGTCGCGGCGCCGAGGTCGACGATCGCCGCGGTGTGCGCCGCGCGCTGCTCGCCGTCGGGCACGCGGTGCCAGCCGAGGTCGACCTTGGCGATCGCCGCGTTCGCGCCCGGTGCGCCCGGCGCGCCGATCGCCACGCGCAGCACGACCTTGCGGGTCTCGCCGGCGCGCAGATCCGCGATCGGCACGACCACGCTGTGGCCCTGCTGGGTCATCGGGTAGCCGTAGGCGTCCTCGATCTGCACGTACGGCTGCGCCGCGGTCACCACCAGCCGGACATCGGTGGCCACGGTCTGGCCCAGGCTGCCGAGCTCGCGGTTGAACATCGCCGACAACCCGACCGTGTCCTCGATGAAGTAGTAGTTGCCGCGGCCGACCTCGGCCAGCCGCCGCATCGTGGTCTCGTCGAAGTCGAGGCCGACGCCGACCGTCGAGATCGACACGCCGCGCTCGGCCTTGTTGGCCGCGAGCTGCGCGAGCTCGTCACGGCTGTACAGGCCCTCGTTGGCCTGACCGTCCGAGATCAGCAGGATCCGCCGCAAGCCGCTGCGCACCGGCGTGCGCCCGACCTCGGCCGCGCCGCTCTCCAGGCCGCACGAGATGCAGGTGCCGCCGTCATCATAGATCGACTCGATCGCGGCGCGCGCCGCGGTCTTGTTGGCATCGGTCGCGGCCTGGATCGGCAGCACGACCTCCGAGCCGGTCGAGTAGCTGATGATGGAGAACGCGTCGCTCGGGGCGAGTTGCCTCAACGCTGCCAGCGCCGCCGACCGGGCATTCTCGATCGGCGCGCCGTGCATCGAGCCCGATCGGTCGATCACGATCGCGAGCGACAGCGGCGGTCTGACCATCGAAGCGGCACCTGGCGCGGTGATCGTGACCGCTAGGTTCTGGATCTGCGCTTCGGGGAGAAGCCGGCTCGTCAAGAACCGCGCCTTCACCACCATGCCGTCATCCGCTGCATCCTCGACGGCGTGAGCAACCGGCGATACCGAAACATTCGCGGCTGTGCGCGACGGTGACATCGCGAGTGCCGCGACCAAGGTTCCAGTAGCAGCACCAATTAGCAGTGAGGTTCGAATTCGCTGGGCAGTGGTGGCCATGGTCTCTCTTCAACGTTTGGTAAGGCAGTCCCGGTCTAACGGGGAGGTTGATATGAAGCGTCGTCGAAAAATCAACCGTTAAATCGAAAATCGACTCAGGTTCATTATCACAATGATATCAAGGAAGTACGTGATACTGTTCAGAGTCCTCGATCGAAAGACCCATCTTTCGAACGACTGACGGCAAGCTTCGCTTGACCCGATGCGTTAGTAGGTACTACACCCGCCACCATGACGAACGCTCAAGAACGCAAGGCACAGGAGCGGCAAGCTCGTAGGCGTCGCATCCAGGAGGCCGCTCGCACGGTCTTCACCGAGCGCGGGTACGCGGGCGCATCGATCGAGCTTATCGCTCGTGCAGCACAGCTGTCGGTTGGCGCAATCTACTTGTACTTCCGGTCGAAGGAAGACCTGTACGTCTCGCTGATCGAAGACACCCTGACGGTGTTCGACGTCGAGATGGCGCAACTTCGCGAGCAGAACGAGCCGGCGAACCGGCTTCGCGAGACCTGGAACATTCTTGTTCGCTGGGCGGAGAAGGATGCCGAGGGCCCGCGGATCCTGCGGCTGCTCGCGCAGCCGGCGATCCGGCCGCAGCTCTCGGACGAGGTCGTCACGGCTGTCTCCACGGGAATTAGCCGTGTGCAGGAACACATTGGCGCCTGCATCGCCGACGGCATCCACGCCGGCATCTATCGCCAGGTCAACGCGCGCGAGATCGCCGACCTCGCGTGGTCGGTGCTGCTCGGCAGCCTGGACGCCGCCGAGATGCACACCAACATCGGCCTGGGCAATGAGGTCCTCGCGGTGCAGACCGATCGCGCGCTGCTGCTGATCGAGAGCGCGCTGACGCCGGCCCAGGCCGGCTCGCTCCGCGCGGTCGCCTGAGCCTCGGCGAGAACCGGCTAGAACGTCCGCGCGAACCGCAGCCCGGCCATCAGGTACCAGCTCTGGTAGCTGCCGGCGTTGATCGGCACCATGCTCGGCTGGTCGCGGATCGGCGTGAGCTGCAGGACCTTCGCCTCGGCCAGCGGGACGTCGACGTCGGCCAGCAGCGCCAGACCGGCGGCCGCGCCGATCTGCCAGCCGCCG
>DASWOO010001037.1:0-4351 GCA_036404335.1 Kofleriaceae bacterium | reverse complement strand
ATCCGGAACCTGCTGGCAACTGTTGCGTGCAGGGTCTGCATTGCTGCAAAGTTAGCTAGCTGGTCGACTAATCCTCACACATTGTAACATGGCGTAACGACCGAATCTTCCGTCAATGACCATGCCGAACTGGTCGGCATGAAGGTTGCTCGACAGGGATCCAATGAAGAAACCGAACCGTGGCAGACTCAACTTCGACCGTGAAATCATCCGGGTGCTGAAGCAGGCCGAGTTGGGCGGGGTAGCGGGCGGGGAGACGGACGGGACCTCATACATTCTTACCGTGCGGGCGTTAAATCAGCCGCCGACGCAGGGGCACTGAGCAACTCTAGGTCTCTTCATTTGCAGGGCTCATCGTCGACGATGCATCGGCGATTGATGCTCCGGTGCTTGCAATGTAGCCCACGGAGATCGGACCATCGGCAAGGATGGACAACACCGCCGAGGAGGGGAAGGGACATGGCCATACCCCCTCGGATACGATCACGAAGGGGACTGAGGACGAGTCTGCGCGGCTAGAACGCCGGCACTTGCTGGTGTTTCGGGGCGCGGCCTCGTCGCTGTTTCCGTTGCCTGCGTCGGGCGACGTGGTGATCGGGCGCTCCGAGAGCGCGGATCTGCAGATCGATGATGCGCTGGTCTCGCGGCAGCATGCGCGGCTGGCGGTCGAAGGGGACGTGGTCACGATCACGGACCTCGGGTCACACAAGGGGACGTACCTCAATGAGGTGCGGCTGACCGGCCCCCGGGTGCTGCAGCCCAACGATGTCGTGATGATCAGCAAGACGACGCTGATCTTCCATACGACCGCGCCGAGCGCCCCGAGCGCGGCGGCGCTGGACATGCCGACGTTCCTGCGCCGGCTCGAAGATGAGGTCGATCGCACGGTCACGGCGGACCGCAAGTTCTCCGTGCTGTGCATCACCGGGGCGAGCACGAGCGAGCGATCGGCGATCCAGCGGGCGGTCGCGGCGCAGCTGCGCCGGGTCGACGCCGCAGCCTGGTCGACCGACGGCCTGCTGTACATCCTGCTGGCCGAGGCCGGCGGGGAGGAGTCCCGGGCGATCGCCGGCCGGATCGGCACCAAGCTCGACCACGGGATGCTGCGGATCGGCCACGTGACCTGCCCGACCGACGCCTACGCGGCCGAGGCCCTGCTCGCCGGGGCCTACAAGGCGGCGATGTCGGCGCGGCTCGGCGAGGTCGCCGGGCCGCTGACCGCCCAGACCCTGACCATCGGCAACCAGCGGGTGATCGTCGCCGACCCGACCGTGGTCCGGCTGTACGCGCTGATCGACCGGCTCGCCCCGGTCAGCATCCCGGTGCTGATCACCGGTGAGACCGGCTGCGGCAAGGAGCTGGTGGCGACGGCGATCCACACCCGGTCGCACCGCGCGAGCCGACCGATGATCTCGCTCAACTGCGCCGCGCTCCACGAGAATCTCGTCGAGAGCGAGCTGTTCGGCCACGAGAAGGGCGCCTACTCGGGGGCGACCTCGACCAAGCCCGGCCTGATCGAGGCGGCCGACGGCTCGACCCTGTTCCTCGACGAGATCGGCGAGCTGGCGCCGGGGATCCAGGCCAAGCTGCTGCGCGTGCTCGAGGTGCG
The DNA here is from genome assembly GCA_036404335.1 of Kofleriaceae bacterium. Taxonomy (GTDB): domain Bacteria; phylum Myxococcota_A; class Polyangia; order Haliangiales; family Haliangiaceae; genus JABFXX01. The sequence goes on along the minus strand of DASWOO010001037.1, from coordinate 2,742 downwards.
CCGGGTGACCCGAGTCGGCGACGTGCGCGAGCGCGAGGTCGACGTCCGGATCGTGGCGGCGACCAACCGCGACCTCGAGGCCGACGTGGTCGCCGGCCGATTCCGCCGCGACCTGTTCTTCCGGCTGTCGGCGGCGACCCTCGACCTGCCGCCGCTGCGCCAGCGCTCGGCCGAGCTGCCGCTGCTCGCCACCGCGTTCCTCGACGACGCCTGCCGGGTCAACGGCCGGCCGCCGATGCGGATCTCCGACGGCGCGATGGCGGTGCTGCTCGCTCACTCGTGGCCGGGCAACATCCGCGAGCTCAAGAACTTGATGCACTACGTCGCGGCCGCGCACCCGGTCGACGTGGTCACGCCCGAGCACGTCAGCGAGCGGATGGGCCGGCTCCGGCCGGCGTCGCACCCCGCGCCGATCACGCAGGCCGAGATCGTCACCGCGACCGGCACCCACCGGTTCCGGCCGATCGCCGACGAGCTGCGCGAGCTCGAGATCACCCGGATCCGCGAGGCGCTCGAGGCCACGGCCGGCAACCAGACCCGGGCGGCGGCGCTGATCGCCATGCCGGTCCGGACCTTCTTCGAGAAGGCCAAGCAGTACGGGCTCACCCCCAAGAAGAAGCGCTACGACCACTGACCAGGTAGACCCGGCGCCGGGCGGTTTGTGACGGACTTTCTGCAACGCTGTGCGTCAAGTCGCTGGTGCGCCTTGGGGCGTTTTGGGCGTTTGGTGCGTTTGGTGCAGATGATGCCGGCCCATGCGCTATCACGTGCTCGCCGCCGATTATGATGGGACGCTCGCGCACAATGGGCGCATCGATGACGACACCTGGGCCGCGCTTCGCCGGCTGAAGGAGTCGGGCCGCAAGGCCGTCATGGTGACCGGCCGTCAGCTCGAGGAGCTGCTGCCGCTGCTGATCGAGACCGGCGGCGACGCCGCGCCGACCGTGTTCTCGCGGATCGTCGCCGAGAACGGCGCCCTGGTCTACGACCCGGCGACCAAGGAGATCCGGACCCTGGCCCCGGCGCCGCCCGAGGCCTTCATCACGGCGCTGCGCGCGCGGGGCCTCGACATCGCCGTCGGCCACGTGATCGTCGCCGGCTGGGAGCCGCACCAGGACGTGATCCTGGGCGCGATCCGCGACCTCGGCCTCGAGCTGCAGGTGATCTTCAACAAGGGCGCCGTCATGATCCTGCCGACCGGCATGAACAAGGCGACCGGGCTGGCCGCCGCGCTGGCCGAGCTCGGGCTGTCGCCGCACAACGCGGTCGGGGTCGGCGATGCCGAGAACGATCACGCGCTGGTCATGGCGTGCGAGCTGGGCTGCGCGGTGTCCAACGCGCTGCCGGCGCTGCAGGACAAGGCCGATCTGATCCTGAGCAGCGGCCACGGCGCCGGCGTCACCGAGCTGATCGATCGCATGCTCGACGACGACCTCGCCTCGGCCGAGGCCCGGCTGGTCCGCCACCACCTCGAGATCGGCACGGCGCTCGAGGGCGACGCGCCGTTCGCGGTCGATCCGTACCGCACCAACATCATGGTGTGCGGCACATCGGGCAGCGGCAAGTCGACCCTGACCACGAGCCTGCTCGAGCGGCTGAGCAAGGCCGGTTACCAGTTCGCGATCATCGATCCCGAGGGCGACTACGCGTCGCTGTCCGAGGCGGTCGTGCTCGGCGGCCAGCAGCGCGCGCCGCTGGTCGAGGAGGTCGTCGACGTGCTGCGCGACCCGGCGCGCAACGTGGTCGCCAACCTGCTCGGCACCGCGGTCGAGCATCGCCCCGAGCACTTCGCGCGGGTCGCCTCGGCGCTGGCCGAGCTGCGCGCGCGCACCGGCCGGCCGCACTGGCTGGTCGTCGACGAGGCCCACCACATGCTGCCCGCGGCGTGGCAGCCGGCCGGCGATACCAGCCTGCTCCGCGCCCACGGCACCCTGTACGTCACCGTCCACCCGGGCAGCGTGTCGCCGGCGATCCTCGGCACGATCGACGTGCTGCTCGTGGTCGGCGAGCACCCGGCCGAGACCCTCGGCGAGCTGTGCGACGCGGCGCACCTCGCGCGCCCGAGCATGTCGCCGCCGGACAAGCTGCCGACCGGCCACACGCTGTGCTGGCGGGTCGGCTCCCCCGAGGCCAAGATCCTGCGGTTCGAGCGGCCCAAGCACGAGCGCACCCGGCACTCGCGCAAGTACGTCGAGGGCAACCTCGGCGCGTCGCGCAGCTTCTTCTTCCGCGGCCGCGACGGCAAGCTGAACCTCAAGGCCCACAACCTGATGCTGTTCATCCAGCTCGCCGACGGCGTCGACGAGGACACCTGGCAGTTCCACCGCAGCAACGGCGATTACTCGGCGTGGCTGCACGACCAGATCAAGGACGCGGGCCTGGCCGACGACGTCGCCGGGGTCGAGCGCAGCGATCTGCCGCCCGGCGAGGCCCGCGCGCAGATCCGCGCCGCGGTCGAGAAGCGCTACACGCTGCCGGCCGACGTGCCGAGCGGCGTGGTCGACCCGGCGGACCTGGCGCCGCTGCCGCCGCGCTAGACTTTCGCGCGTGAGGGTGTTCCGCGGCGAGCCGCTGCTCGAGATACTGGCGTACGTCGAGGCCGAGCTCGCCGCCGGCGCGACCATGCTCGAGCTGCGCGTGCTCGATCCGGATCTCGGCCGCGGGCTGTACGCCGGCGAGCGGGTCGATCACGCGGGCGCACCGCACGTCCACCGGCCGTTCCGGGTCTGGGTCGACCTCGCC
>DASWOO010001036.1:0-2275 GCA_036404335.1 Kofleriaceae bacterium | reverse complement strand
CACCTGGCGACCGCGCTGCTCGTGGTCGGCGTGCTGCTCAAGTCGGCGCAGATCCCGTTCCACGGCTGGATGCAGGCGGTCATGGAGGCCCCGACGCCGGTGTCCGCGCTGCTCCACGCCGGCGTGGTCAACATCGGCGGGTTCGTCATGATCCGGCTCGCGCCGCTGATGGCCCACGCCTACATCGCGCAGAGCATCCTGCTCGGCGTCGGGCTGTTCACGACGATCGTCGCGGCGCTGGTGATGACCACGCGCAACGCGATCAAGGGCGTGCTCGCGTGGTCGACGATCGGCCAGATGGGCTTCATGCTCGTGCAGTGCGGGCTCGGCGCGTGGCACCTGGCGCTGATGCACCTGCTCGCGCACTCGCTGTACAAGGCGCACACGTTCCTCAGCTCGGGGTCGATCGTCCAGCAGTGGCGCGCCGGCCACATCGTCCACCACCCGCGGCTGCGGATCTGGCACATCCTGGCCGCGACGATCCTGGTGTGCCTGCCGATCGCGCCGTTCTACTTCGACACCGGGCTGCCGGTCGGCCACCTGCCTGGCGCGATCGGCCCGCTGGCGTTCCTGCTGGGCCTGAGCTTCGCGCCGATGCTCGGCCGGGCGATCGCCGCCGGCCGCCGGACGTTCGTGATCGCCGCGCTGTTCACGCTCGGCGCGTCGGCCGCGTACTTCGGCTGGCACGTCGCGTTCGAGCAGATCGCGCCCCAGGTCAACGCCGGCATGGAGGCGTCGAACACCAAGTGGCTGATCGTCCTCGTCGGCCTGGTCGTGCTGTTCGTCGCGCAGTCGATCCTGCAGACCCGGCCCAACGGCTGGTTCTCGCGCTGGCTGCAGCCGCACCTGGTCAGCGGCCTCTACATCGATGACTGGGTCACGCGCGTCACCTTCCGCCTGTGGCCGCCGGGGTTCCGATGACCGATCCTGCCCTGCAAACCGCCGTCGACCGCGCCTGCGCGCGGATCGCGCCGACCTGGCCGCTCGATCGGTTCATCGCGGTCAACCCGTTCTGGCCGCGCACCGACCAGCCGCTGCCCCAGGTCGCCGGCGAGCTCGCCGCGCTGTCGGGCGCCCGGCTGCTGATGCCGCGCGCGTGGTACGCCGAGGAGTGGCGCGCCGGCCGGCTGCGCTCCGAGCACGTCCACGCGGCGATCGCCGAGAGCGGCGCGGACGTCACCGAGGACGATCTGATCGCCAGCTTCTGGATCCGCGAGTCGCCGCCGTCGCGCCGGCCGCTGGTCGTCGACGTGCTGGAGACCCTGCGCCGCCGCGAGCACGAGCTGTCGTGGCGCGACTTCGTGATGGAGCGGATCAGCCGGTTCTGCGCGTCGTACTTCGACGAGGGCCAGGCCCAGGTCAGCGCGCCGCGCGACCAGGGGTTCTTCGCGACCTGGCGCAACCAGGCCGAGAGCGACCACATGCCGTCGCTGTTCATGGCGCTCGGCGGCTATCACGACACGCTCGACTCGCTGCCGCACGACGCCGACGAGATGATCGTCCTGGCGTGCACCGACCTCGGCGTGCCGGCCGAGCAGCGCGAGCGCTACTTCTCGGCGCTCCTGCTCGACGTCAACGGCTGGGCGTCGTGGTGCGCGTATCTGCGGTGGACCGCGCGGCTCGACGGCGGCGACGACGGCCACATCCGCGAGCTCCTGGCGATCCGCCTGGCGTGGGAGTGGCTGCTGCTGCGCTCGAGCGACGAGACGATCACCGCGGAGTGGCACTTCGCGATGGCGAGCTGGTCGGCGATCGATCGCGCGGCCCAGCTGGCGCGATCCGACGACTGGATCCTGCAGCGCGCGGTCGAGCTGGCGTGGCTGTCCCGGATCCGGCCGCTGCTGCCCCAGGGCTTCGACGCCGAGCGCCCGGCCAGCCCCCGGCTCCAGGCCGCGTTCTGCATCGACGTCCGGTCCGAGGTCTACCGCCGCGCGCTCGAGGCCCAGGGCGACGACATCCAGACCTTCGGCGCCGCCGGGTTCTTCGGCATGCCGATCGAGTACGCCCAGCTCGCGGCGGACGACGCCCGGCCGCAGCTGCCGGGCCTGATGGCGCCGCGCTACGTCGTCACCGACACCCACGTGCCCAAGGGGCTCGAGCACACCCGGCGCGCCCGGCTCGAGGCGGCCAACGCGTGGAAGGCGTTCAAGTCGAGCTCGCTCTCGAGCTTCGCGTTCGTCGATTCGATCGGGCTCTTCTTCGCGCGCAACCTCTACCAGGACGCGTTCAGCGAGCGGGAGGTGCGACCGGAGAACCACGATCAGGCCGGGCTCAC
>DASWOO010001035.1:0-2092 GCA_036404335.1 Kofleriaceae bacterium | reverse complement strand
CCAGTTCCAGTCGCGCGACCGGGCGAGCGCGCAGTGCACGGCGTTGTGGCCGAGCTCCTGCAACGCCCGCATCCGGCCGGCGACGAACAGCATGACGAGGACCCACAGCGCCGGGTGGTCGACCACCGCGCCGATCCGGATCGCGAGCAGCAGATCGACCCAGGTCCACAGGAACGGCAGCGGCGCGAACGGCGCGTCGAACCGACGGTGGTAGCGCGGCCGATCACCGCCGGCCGCGCCCTCGGTGGCGATCACCTTGAGGATCCAGTCGTGATCGGCGTAGCGCGCGGCGTACACCGCGCGCAGCACGGCGGTGGCCGCCAGCATGCAGCCGAGCACCAGGCACTCGTGGGGGGACAGCAACGTCATGGGGCTCCTGGGGTCACCGCGTGGTGGCGCGATCGAGCTGCGCCCACAGCGCGCGGTCGGCGAAGACCCGGGCGAGCAGCGCGCGGAAGTTGTCGAACATCGGCAGCTCGGCGAGCTGGGCTTCCGCGAAGTACCGGACCTCGTGCTCCGCGGCGCGGCCGACGGAGTCCCCCGACGGCAGCGCGCAGTAGATGTGATCGAGGTGGACGTGCGGATCGCGCGGATCGTGGATCTGCTCCTTGAGGATCACGTAGGGCTGCGGCAGGCAGACCACGCCGTGCGCCGGATCGTCGAGCGCCGGATCGCGCGCGCCGAGCAGCGTCACGTCGAGCCCGGTCTCCTCGAGCACCTCGCGGATCGCGGCCTCGTCGGCGGTCTCGCCCGCTTCGACGTGGCCGCCGGGACCGAGCCACACCCCGAGCTTGGGGTGCAGCACGAGCAAGATCCGGCGATCGGGGTGGAGCACGAGGACCGACGCGGTCCAGTCGTGACGCGGCCTGGCGGGCAATGCGCTCGACATCGGGTGGGCCTCAGTACGCGTTGATCGTCGCGATCATGTAGTCCGCCTCGGCATCGGTGATGCCGGGGTGGACCGGGATCGTGGTCACGCTGGCGAGCAGCTGCTCGGCGTTGGGGCACGGCCGGCGGTACGACTCGAGCGCCGGGAACTGATACAGCGTCTTGCAGCCGTAGCGCTTGATGTCGGACGGGATGCCCTTGCTGTCGAGGTAGTCGATGAACCGCTTGTTGTCATCGAGCGTGAGCCGGACGAGCATGAAGTAGTAGCTCGGCACGCCGCCGGGCAGGATGTCGAACGCGCGCACGCCCTGGCGCACGATGCCGCTGGCGACGCGCTGCGCGGTCGTGCGGCGGCGGGCGAGCAGCTCGTCGAGGTGGGCGATCCGCGCCTTGCCGAGCGCGGCCTGGGTGCCGCTGAGCTTGTAGTTGAGGCCGAAGTCGCGGCCGTTGAGGTTGCCGAACTTGATGTAGCTGCGGATCACGCCGGCCAGCGCGTCGTCGTCGCTGAGGATGAAGCCGCCCTCGCCGGTCGAGATGATCTTGCGCTCGTGGGTCGAGTAGCACGACAGCTCGCCGTAGCTCGACAGATCGCGGCCGCCGAGCTTGGCGCCGTGCGAGTGGGCGAGGTCGAGGATCAGCCGCGCGCCCAGGCTCTGGGTCGCGTCGCGCAGCTTGTCGACCGGCGTGGGATAGCCCCACATCGGCACGTCGATCACCGCGCGGGTCTTGGCGGTCGCGACCCGCTTGAGGTCGGCGAGATCGAGGCCGAAGTCGTCGGGGTTGGTGTCGCAGAACACCGGGGTCGCGCCGAGCGCCATGATCGGATAGATCGTGCACAGCGGGCAGGTCGGCGGCAGGATGACCTCGTCGCCGGGCTTGACCCCGGCGCCGTACAGCGCGGCGATCAGCGCGGCGCCGCCCGACGACACGGCGATCGCCTGGCGCGCGCTGAACGTCTTGGCGAGCTCGGCCTCGTACGCCGAGATGATGTCGCTGCCACCAGAGATCGCGCCCTGGAGCGCGGCGGTCAGCGCGGCGACGTCGTCCGACGTGCGCTGCAGGACCTTGTCCGAGATCGGGAGTTGCGGGGAAGACAGATTGGCTTGCATGGTTCCTTCGGAGAGTTCGGGCCGGGATGGCGTTTTTGGCAAAAGCGGCGGCGGCGCGCCTGGCCGAAACCAGCGCGGCACCGCGAACATGGGGA
>DASWOO010001034.1:0-3972 GCA_036404335.1 Kofleriaceae bacterium | reverse complement strand
GAGAACGGATCGACGAGGGCGGGTTCGGTGCGGTCTACCGCTGCGAACAACCCCTGCTCGGCCGCGAGGCGGTGGTCAAGGTCCTGCACCGGCGGCTGCGCCGCAACGACGTGGTGCTGCAGCGGTTCATGCGCGAGGCCCAGCTGGCGTCGCGGCTCGACCATCCGTACGCCGCGCACGTCTACGCGTTCGGCATCGAGCATGCCGATGGCCTGTTCTGGATCGCGATGGAGATGGTGCAGGGCACCACGCTCAATCGCTGGCTGCGCGACCGCGGCTCGCTGCCGCTCGATCAGTTCGTGCCGTTCTTCGAGCGGGTCGCCGAGGTCGTGCAGACCGCGCACGAGCGCGGCATCGTCCACCGCGACCTCAAGCCGTCGAACGTGATGGTGATCGAGCGCGCCGGTAGGTTGCTACCCAAGCTGCTCGACTTCGGCGTCGCCAAGCTGCTGGATAACGCGCCGCTGCCCGAGGCCACGCCCGAGTCGCTCAAGCGTCAGGCCAGGTTCCTCGACGACCCGGCCGATGTCACCCGGGTGCTCGATCCCAAGCACCCCAACCCGTCGGAGGCCGCAACCCTGACCGGCAGCGTCGGGCCGATGCCGCGCCGCTCGATGCGGATGCCGCTGACCCAGGACGACGCGACGGTCGGCTCGCCGCCGTACATGTCGCCCGAGCAGTGGAACAACGCCGGCGCGGTCGGTCCCGCGTCGGATCTGTACGCGCTCGCGGTCATGGCCTACGAGGCGCTGACCGGGCGGCGGCCGTTCTCCGGCGCGACGCTCGCCGACTACGTCGAGCTGCATTGCAACGGCACGGTGCCGCCGCTGGGCGGAAATTTCCCGCCGGCGCTCGACCGGATGTTCCAGAAGGCGCTGGCCAAGAAGCCGGAGGACCGCTGGGGCACGGCGCTCGAGCTGGCGGCGGCGTTGCGCACGGCGTCGGGCGTGGGCACCAGCTGGGCCGATCTACCAAAGCTCGACGAGAGCGTGCGCGACGCGTGGCTGGCCGACGCGCCGCAGCCGCTCGCCGAGTCGATCGCCGCGCTCGACGGCGCGCGCAACGCGCACCAGGCGCGCGACTCGGCCGAGGATCTCGTCCGCAACCTGCTGCGCTACCTGCTCGCGATCGCGCTGGCGACCCACGCCCAGGTCCGCGCCGACCGCGGCGACCCGGCGCTGCTCGAGCTGGTCCGCACCATGCGCCGCCGCGATCTCGGCGAGCGCGAGCGCGTCCGGCTGCTGCGGCTGCTGGTCCGGCCGCTGACCAGCCGGCGCGGCGCGCACCCGATCCCGGAGCTGGTCGACCTGGTCACGACGCGGGCCGACGGCACCGACGCGCTCGATCCGATCCTGGCGCTGCACGCGACCGCGGATCACGGCGGCACCGAGGACCTCGTGCGGTCGCGGCTCGGCCGGCTGGTCCCCGAGCTGACCCAGCTGCTGCGCCGGTGCTCGTTCGTGCTCGACTACGTCCTGGTCGTGCCGCGCAACCACGCGGCCGAGCGCTGGGCCGGCCTGCGCCGCCAGCACCGCGCGCTGGCCACGGTGTTCGACGGCGAGCTGGTCCAGGACCACCCGATGCTGCTCGATCGCGAGGGCCGGATCTGCGTCGACCTGTGGCCGCTGATGCAGACCATGTCGCCGACCGATGGCGCCGAGCCTGAGCTGTTCCTGTTCGACGGCCGCGGCCGGCACGGCGCGCTGATGATCGCGGCGCCGGCCGGGTTCGAGACCCACGATCCGGAAGTCTGGGACTGGATCTCGCTGCGGGTGATCACCGAGTCCGACGGCAACCCCGAGCTCGGCGGCGACGACCAGCCGCCGTACCTGGGGCTGACCTCGTACAACACGACCGACTCCGGCCGGTTCGTCGGCCGCGAGGCCGAGGTCGACGCGTTCCTCAACCGGCTGCGCCAGCGCTCGCTGCAGGTCGTGGTCGGCCCGTCGGGCGCTGGCAAGAGCTCGTTCGTCCACGCCGGCGTCGTGCCCCACCTGCCGGCGACCTGGCGCGCCGTCACGATCCGCCCGGGCGCCACGCCGCTGACCGCGCTGGCGTCGCGGCTGGCCGGGGCCGACATCACGTCGGTCGACCTGCGGCCGCTGCTCGAGACCTCGCCGGCGGCGGCGGCGCTGCACATCGCGCACGCGGCGCTGACCGGCACGATCGTCATCGTCATCGACCAGCTCGAGGAGCTGTTCACGCTGTGCACCAGCGTCGACGAGCGCAACCAGTTCGCCGCGGTGCTCGCCCAGCTCGCGGGCTCGGCCGATGCGTCGATCCGGGTGATCTGCGCGATCCGCGACGACTTCTTGATGAACCTCGACGCGCTGTCGCCGCTGCGGCCGCTGCTGTCGCCCTCGCTGTACCTGCTCGGCAACCCGTCGCGCGACACCCTGGTCCGCATCGTCACCGAGCCGGCCAAGCGCGCGGGCTACGCGCTGTCCGACCCCGAGCTGGCGCAGGACATGGTCAACGCCGTCGCCGATCGGCCGGGCGCGCTCGCCCTGCTGTCGTTCGCGGCGTCGCGGCTGTGGGAGCTGCGCGACCGCCGGTTCCGCCAGCTGACCCGTAAGGCCTACCAGGCGATGGGCGGGATCGGCGGCGCGCTCGGCCGCCACGCCGAGGCCACGCTCGAGAAGCTGTCGGCCGACGAGCAGCGCCAGGCGCGCGACATCTTCCGCCACCTGGTCACCGCCGAGGGCACCCGCGCGCCGCTCTCACTCGCCGAGCTCCGCCAGCGGCTCGCCGCCCCGCGCGCCGATGCCGTCATCGACAAGCTGGTCGCCGCCCGCTTGATCACCGTCTCCGAGGCCGAGGGCGAGTCCCACATCGAGGTCATCCACGACTCGCTGATCAACGCCTGGCCGCGCCTCCAGGGCTGGATCCGCGAGGACGTCGACGGCGCCCGGATGCGCGACCAGATCCGCGCCGCGGCCCGCCAGTGGGACGAGCGCGGCCGCACCCGCGGCCTGCTCTGGCGCGACGAGGTCCTCGCCGACCTCGAGCGCTGGCTGCGCCGCGCCGAGGCCGTCACCCTCACCGACCGCGAGACCGAGTTCGTCGAGGCCAGCCGCCGCGCCGCCGCCGGCGCCAAGCGCTTCCGCCGCGGCCTGCTGTTCGCGGCATTTGCCATCGTCGTCTTGTTCGCCGGAGTCCAGTACCGCGCCGCGGCGCAGATCCGGGAGGCCAAGGAGCTCGCCGACCAGCGGCTGACCGACAGCTACGTCGAGCAGGGCCGCAACTCGTTGCTGGCGGGCAAGTACTCGGAGGCTGCCGCCTATCTGCATCACGCGATGGAACGTGGGCGGCATACGTCGAATGTCGAGTTCATGCTGGCCGTGGCTGCAAAACCGCTTCAGGCGCAGCGTCTGCGCCTGAACAGTCTCCCTGCCAAGATCAACTCCGTGAAGTTCATCAACGATGGCTCACGGATCGTCACCACCGACGACAAAGCGGCACGGATCTGGGATTCTACCACTGGATTTCAGACGTTCGAGCTGCCCCACAAGAGCGCGGCCTACGATGCGCAAGCGATGCCGGGCGGGCAGCTCCTGGCCACGGCAGGTGGGGACGGCTTCGTCGCGATCTGGGAAATTTCGAGCGGGCGGCTCGTGCGTTCGATGACCCAGCCCTCCTCCGCGGCCCGCGCATCGCAGTATCGGCATCTAGGCATCTCGCCAGACGGCACGCTCATTGCTGCGATCGACGTCGCGGGTGAAATCGTTGATGTCTGGCGAGCATCGACAGGCGAGCGCGTAGCCGAAGTTTCGAGCACCTCTTCCAAGTTCCATGCGCAGGTCAGCTTCAGCCCGGATAGCAAGTGGCTCGTGGCGACCGGTGGCGAGGACGTGCAGGTGTTTGATACGAGCACCTGGCAGGCCGTTGCGACGTTGCGTGTCACGTCGGTCAACTGGATCAGCTTCGATCCCACAGGCTCCCGCCTGGCGACGGCGAGCTCGAATGGCGATG
>DASWOO010001033.1:0-2479 GCA_036404335.1 Kofleriaceae bacterium | reverse complement strand
CGCGCCGGGCACCGGCAGCCCGGCGCCGTCGACGACGAACCCGGTCAGGCGCACGCCGTTGGCCACCGGCAGCCCCGGCGCCGCCGGCGCGCGCGGCGCCGCGCTGCCCGTCGTCGGTGCGGTCGCGCGGCCCTGCCCCGCCGGCGTGCGGCCCGCGATCAGCGCGATCGTGAGGATCACCGCGGCGGCGATCACCGCGGCGGCGATCCGCAGCGCGGCGCGGCGCCTCCCCCCGGTCGCCACCGGCTCGCTCCCCGGCACGAGCTCGCTCCCTGGCGGCTTTTCTACCGCCGCCTCACCCGCAGCCCGCTCATCCGCAGCCGCCTCACCCGCAGCCCGCTCAACCGCAGCCCGCTCATCCGCAGCCCGCTCACCCGCAGCCGCCTCACCCGCAGCCCGCTCGCTCGCCGCCTCACCCGCAGCCCGCTCGCCCGCCTCACCCGCAGCCCGCTCAACCGCAGCCCGCTCATCCGCAGCCGCCTCACCCGCAGCCCGCGGCTGCCCCGCGCCTGGCGCGCTCGCAGCCGGCTCGGGTTTGTCATCCGGCACCCCGCCAGGATAGCGCGATCCTGCGGTACGCTCCGGCCGTGTCGTCCCTGTTCGCCAACCAGCGCGAGACCAGCCTGGCCTCCACCGTCGCGCTCGTCGAACAAGCCCTGCGCGATCTCGGCCACGCGCCCGACGCCAGCCAGCTCACGGTGCCCGGCGCGACCCACGCCTGGCAGATCACCAAGGGCTCGGCGGTGATCCGCGTGACCGTCGTCCACACCCGCGACCTGCCCCACCTCCGCGTCGCCGCCGTCGTCATGACGCTCGACGAGGCCGTCGACCGCGCCGCGCTGTTCGCCCACCTGCTCGAGCACAACGCCCACTTGTGCGGCGCCGCGTTCGCCGCCGACGGCGATCGCGTGCTGCTCGTCAGCGAGCGCTCGACCCGCGATCTGGACCACAGCGAGGTCCGCGACGCGATCGATCGCGTCTCGCGCCACGCCGACGAGCACGACGACGCGCTCGTTGCTCGCTTCGGCGGCCGCCTCGGCGCTACTTGACTTCGCGGCCGCGGGGGCCTTCGTCCAGCCCGATGGACGTCAGCAAGTTGGGACACAGCGTGAGCTCGCCGGACTCGCGCAAGATCCGGCCCTTGGAGTCGATCAGCTTGGCGTCCTGCAGCACGACGAACTCGACCGGGCCCGAGCTGGGCTGGCACGACGCGAGGTAGCCGATCACGCGCGCTCCGGTGTCGTACTCGATGGCAACGCGGTGGCTGATGAGATCGTGCAACTTCGAGTAGTTCGGCATTCCGGTGCTCGCTATATCACGGGTCTCGCCGCGCTTCCATCGGCTGTCGGCCGCAGCCGGGCTACAGCCCGGCGTGTCCAACGACGTGGACGACCGCGTCCAGCCGGCCCGTCGGCACCATCGTGTGCTGATCGACCGTGAGCGCCGAGCCGACCAGCACGTTGAACGGCGTCTTGAACGAGCCCATGATGTCTTGCAGCTCGGACTTGCCGGTCGCGGTGAACTGGATCGGCCGCGGCGCGCTGGTCTTCTGGCCCGCGGCGATCCCCGGGATCGTCCCGATCTGCTTGATCTGGGTGTTGCTCGGGTCGGCCTTGGTCACCGACATCGGCGCCACGTAGACCGCCAGATCCGGCGTGTCGATGTTCAGGCTGTTGGTCGTGACCTCGTAGGTCACGGTGTCCACGGCGACCTTGACCACCGACTGATCGCTGACGCTCTTGAGGTCCGGCGCCTCCATCAGCAGGTCGACCGGCTGGCTGACGCTGACCTGGAGCGACAGCTCGCAGGTCTGGGTGCTGGCGCTGCATGTGCCGGTACAGCTCGCGCCGGTACAGATCGCCTGGGCCGCGGAGTTGCAGACCATCGTGCTGGCCGCACAGCTCATCTTGAACAGCGCGGATGCCTTGTCCTGGTCGACCTGCCAGGCGGTGGCGTCGATCGAGAACTTCTTGTCGGGGAGCTTGATCGAGAAGTCGGTGACGTCGGAGCTGATCAGGCCGCAGCCGGCCAGTGCGCTCACGCAGAGCGCCATGGCGGTTCCCCCCGCCACGCGAGCTAGATTGTGCATAAGACCTCGAAGCGAAGAAATTAAGTCTGGCCAGTCTAGCATTCGCGCCGGGCTGCGCCGTGGCGATTTTTGGCTCGGTCCGTCCCCCGGTGACGCCGGCTACAGGCCGGCCACCAGCTGCTCGGCCAGGGTCCACGGGTCGGCGCGGCGCTCGGCGACCTCCGCGGCCAGCTCGGTCAGCCCGCCGTGCGCTTCAAGTGCACGCGCGGCCCGGTCGGCCAGGAGGCCGCGCACCAGCTCGGCCAGCTGGGCGCCGGCGCGGGCGGCGGCCCGGGTGGTCGCACCGGCGCCGGTGGCGACGCGTGTGCGATGCCCGGCGATCGCGGCGGCGAGCTCGGCGATGCCCGAGCCCGCCGCGATGCCGCGGGTGGCGACCGTCCGCACCAGCTC
>DASWOO010001032.1:0-1930 GCA_036404335.1 Kofleriaceae bacterium | reverse complement strand
GGTCGCGACCGCGCCCATGATCGGGCGATTCCCTGCAGCTTGTGCGAATGCCATAAAGGTGCCTCTGGGCTTACTTTTAGCACGGTTCCCGCACTCGCAAGTGCGACGATCCGTCATGGCACCCGCCCGGGCGTGACGTGGGGCCTAGCGGGACGCCTTGAGCTTCTTGATCTCGGAGATCAGCTCGGGAACGGCCTTCTCCCAGTCCTGGATGACGCCGTAATCGGCAACCTGGAAGATCGGCTCGTCCTTGTTCTTGTTGATCGCGACGATCGTCTTGGAGCCCTTCATGCCAGCGAGGTGCTGGATGGCGCCCGAGATCGCGATCGCGAAGTACAGGTTCGGCGCGACGATCTTGCCGGTCTGACCGACCTGCCAGTCCGCGGGGACCATGCCGGCGTCGGTCGCGGCGCGCGACGCACCCATCGCGGCGCCCAGCAGATCCGCCAGCTCCTCGAGCTTCTTGAAGTTCTCGCCGGTCTTCATGCCGCGGCCGCCCGACACGATGACCTTGGCGTCGCTGAGGTCGGGGCGATCGCTCTTGGCCGCGTCGAGCCGCACGAACTCGGCGCCGAGCGCGTCGATGCTGCCGGCCGCCGCGGTCTCGACCTGGCCCGCGGCCCCGAGCTCGGCCGCGGGCTCGAACTCCGACTGGCGCGGCGTGACGACGATGATCGGCGTCGAGACCTGCACCGTCGAGTACGCGTTGCCGGCGAGCACCGGGCGGATGAACGTGTCCTTGCCGGCGAGCTGGGAGATGTCCGACGCCATGCCGGCGTCGAGCAGGCCCGCCACGCGCGGCGCCAGGTCCTTGCCCGTCGTCGTCGCGGTCGCGCAGATCACGGTCGCGCCCTGGGCCTTGGCGATCTCGGCGACGACCGGCGCGTAGGTCTCGGCCAGGTAGTGGGCCAGGCCCGGATCGTCGACGGTGACGACCTTGGGCGCATACTTGGCCGCCTCGGCGCCCGCCGCGGCGGCGCCGGCGCCGATCAGCAGCGCGACGACCGAGCCGCCGTGGGCCTCGGCCGCCTTGCGGGCGAACGACAGGTTGGACAGCGCGCTCGACTTGAGCTGCGCGCCGGTGAATTCACAGTAAGCGAGGACGTTACCCATGGCGCAGTCTCCTCACAGAGCCTTCGCCTCGTCGGCGAGCTTCTTCACGAGAGTGGGGATGTCGGCGACGATCTGACCGGCCGCGCGGGGCGGCGGCAGCGTGACCGACTGCTCTTTGATGACCGCGGCGCCGGCGCCGTAGTCGGCGAGCTTCTTGGCGGCGAGCGGCTTCTTCTTGGCCGCCATAATGCCCTTGAGGGCCGGCAGCCGGGCGCCTTCGCCCGAATAGTTGTGGGTCTCGGGCGTGACGCCGTTCTTGACCGCGCGCGCGCTGACGATGCGCAGGTCGACGGTGAGCACGCTGTGGAGCGGGACCTTCTTGTACTCGACGCCGCCGTCGACCTCGCGGCCGACCGTGAACGCCTTGTCGGCGCCCAGCTCGATCGACGCGGCGAACGTCGCCTGCGGCCAGCCGAGCTTGGCGGCCAGGATCTGGCCGACCTGGTTGGCGTCGCCGTCGACGGCCTGCTTGCCCATGATCACGACGTCGGGCTTCTCCTCGGCGACGATCGCGGCCAGGACCTTGACCACCGTCAGCGCGTCGATCTCGGCGTCGGTGCACTCGACGTGGATCGCGCGGTCGGCGCCCATCGCCAGGCAGGTGCGGATCTCCTTCGCGGCGTCGGCGGGGCCGAGCGAGACCACGATGATCTCGGAGCCGGCCTGGCGGGTGTTATCCGCGCCATTCTCGACGAGCCGCAGCGCGGTCTCGACCGCGTACTCGTCGAACGTGTTCACGATCCAGGATGCGCCGGTCAGGTCGATGTGGCCATCCTTGATCTTGGTCTTCTGCGTCGGGTCGGGGACCCGTTTGACG
>DASWOO010001031.1:0-3634 GCA_036404335.1 Kofleriaceae bacterium | reverse complement strand
GATCGCGCGCGCTCGGCGTGGTGGCGTGCGGTCGCGTCGAGCGCGAGCGCGCGATCGCCGCGCGTACCTCAGGATCGCTCGCTGCGAGCTCGGCGCACACCGAGGCATGGCGCGCCGTGCGGCTATTGCAGCTCGAACGTCGCGAACGTGATCGCCTGGTTCGCGACCGGCACCGAGACCGTCCGCGCCGTGCCGCCCATCGGGGGGGTCAGCGTGATCGACGCGCTCGAGCTGCCCGCCTGGCCGATCTGGATCGCGGGCACCCAGACCACGCCCGCCGCGCCGGTACCGGTCAGGTTGTCGCTCCACACGACCTGGGTGCCGGCGTCGTACAGTGCGCCGCGCTGCCCGGCTGGGCTCGAGCTCGCCGTGACGTTGACCCCCGGCACGCCATTCTTGAGCACGCGGATGAACACCGAGGCCTGCTGCTCGGCGTCGCCGACCACGCTGTTCTGCGACTCGAGGTTGGTATAGGTGGCGACCGAGACCACCGGCAGCAGCGCGTCGGTGCTGAACGGCACGAGCGACGGCTCGATCGCCGTGCTCTGCGACTTGTCGTCGCCGGTGACCTGCCACAGCTGGGCGCCGGCCGGCGCGATGATCGAGAACGCGCCGTTGACCGCGGTGATCGCGGTGCGGTTGCCGAGCGACACCGTCAGGTTGCCCGCGCCGGTGGCCGCGCACGCCGTGGCCTGGCCGAGCTTGCGCAGATCGGTGAGCAGGCACACCCGGCCGGCGATCGCCACGCCGGCGTCGCCGGTGAGCGCGTCGGTCCCGCCGTCACCGGTCGCGCCGCCGCCACCGTTGCCGGTCGTGCCACCGCCGCTCCCGCCGCCGCCCGGCTGGACCTTGTAGTCGCCGTCGTCGTCACCGCTGTGAGCCTGGCAAGCCACCAGCGAGGCACAACCGACGAGGCCGAGCGCGAGGACCTTCATGCCGGCAAGCATACGCGGCCTGGCCGCGCCGCGCGAACAAACCGCCTTCCCGACGGACCGCCGTGGGAAGCGCGGCTATTCCTGGACGTGATCCTTCACGAGGCCCTTCTGCCTCGCCTTGTCCTGGACCGCGGCCTTGAGCGCCTTCTCGCGCCGGCCTTCCTTCTGGATGTCGATGAACATCAGGCCGACGCCGACCACCAGCACGACGTCGGCGACGTTGAACACCGGCCACTCGTGGGTCTGGTACTTCCACAGCACGAAGTCGGTGACCACGCCGAAGTAGATCCGGTCGATCAGGTTGCCGACCGCGCCGCCGGCGACCAGGGCGAGCGCCCAGTGGAGGATCCGCTGATCCGACCGGGCCTTGCGCAGCATCCACAGCATGCCGAAAACCGCGGCGACGCCGACGACCGACAGGCCGATCCGGGCGCCGGTCTGGCTCGAGAACAGGCCGAACGCCGACCCCGGGTTCATCGATAGCCGCCACTCCCAGAACTTGTCGATCACCGGCACCGGGTGACCGGCGCAGGTCCGGTTGACGATGTCGTCGGGGATGACGCACGCGCCGTGGGCGTGCAGCGACACCACGGGCAGCGAGTCGCGCGCCCAGATCTTGCTGAGCTGGTCGGCGAGCAGCGACAGCACCGCCACGATCGAGAACAGGATCCACTTCTTGCGGTCGGCCGCCGTGGATCCAGACCCGGGCTCGGAACCTGACTCGGTCATCTGGGTTAGCCCTTTATCGCGCGCAGCGCCTCGGCGCAACGCTGGCATACGTCGTTCGGGTCGGCCGCGAGCGCCGCGTAATGCTTCCGGCACCGGTCGCAGCGCGGTCCGGTGTGGAGCTCGACGCGCACGTCGTCGGCCTCCCCGCTGACCAGCTCGACCTCGGACACGATGAACAGGTCGGCCAGCTCGTCGCGGACCGCCGAGAGCAGCGGATCGTTGGCGGCGTGGACCAGGGTGACCTTGGCGTCGGCCGACTTGTTGCCGGTGGCGCGGAACGGCTCGAGCGCCTTGTTGACCCGCTCTCGCCAGCCGAGCAGCTTGTCGAACTGCAGCAGGATGTCGACCGCCTCGGCGTCGTCGCTCGACGCCGGGAACTGCGCGAGGTGCACGCTGTCCGGGTCGCCCGCGCGGCGCGGCATGTGGCTCCAGATGTCCTCGGCGGTGAAGCACAGGATCGGCGCCGACAGCGTGACCAGCGCGCGCAGGCTCTCGTAGAGCACGGCCTGGATCGCGCGGCGCGGCGGCGCGTCGACCGCGCTGCAGTACAGCACGTCCTTGGTGACGTCGGAGTACAGCGCCGACAGGTCGACGGTCACGAACTCGACGAGCAGGCGGTGGACGACGTGCAGGTCGTAGGCCTCGTACGCCTGGCGCGCGCGGGCGACGACGACGTCGAGCCGCGCGAGCAGATAGCGATCGATGCCGGAGAAGGCATCCTGGGCCTCCATCTCGGCGCGCGTCGAGCGGTCCGGATCGAAGCCCTTCAGGTTGCCGAGCAGGAACCGCGCGGTGTTGCGCAGCTTGCGGTACCACTCGGCCAGGCCGTCGAGGATCGCCTGCGAGTACGGGATGTCCGAGCGGTACTCGGTCGAGCCGACCCACAGCCGGAACATCTCGGCGCCGCTCTTCTTGATGACGCTGTCGGGCTCGATGTAGCTGGTCTTCTTGCCCTCGGCCTTGGCCTTCTCGATCGAGCTCTTGGAGTACGGCACGCCGTTCTCGCCGAGCACGAAGCCGTGGGTGATGACCTGGCGGTACGGCGCCTTGCCCTGGATCCCGACGCTGGCGAGCAGCGAGGAGTGGAACCAGCCGCGGTGCTGGTCAGAGCCCTCGAGGTAGAGATCGATGTTCTTGTAGTCGGGGTCGCGGGCGATCATCGCCAGCCACGACACGCCGGACTCGAACCACACGTCGACGATGTCCTTCTCGCGCTCGAGCGCCTCGGCGCCCGCGCCGCACTGCTTGCACGCCGTGCCCGGCGGCACCAGCTCGGTGACCGGCAGGGTCCACCACGCGTCGGCGCCCTGCCGATCGAAGATCGCCGCGACGTGGTCCATCGTGTCGGCCTCGGCGTGGGCGGTGCCGCACTTGCCGCAGTAGAACGTCGGGATCGGCGTGCCCCACAGCCGCTGGCGCGACAGCACCCAGTCGGGCCGGTTCTGGATCATCGCGTAGATCCGGTCGTGGCCCCACGGCGGCACCCAGGTCGTGCGATCGATCTCGGCGAGCGCGCGGTCGCGCAGCTGCTCGTGGTCCATCGCGATGAACCACTGCGGCGTCGCGCGATAGACGATCGGCTGCTTGCAGCGCCAGCAGTGCGCGTACTGGTGCTGGATCCGGTCGGTCGGCGGGTTCAGTAGATAACCGGTCGAGCGGAGGTGCTCGTTGATCACCGGGTTGGCCTTGTCGGTCGTGAGCCCGGTCAGCTCGGGGCCGCCGTCGATCGCGATGCCGGCGACGTAGCGGCCGGCGTCGTCGAGCGGCGCGTAGGCCGGCAGCTGGTGCGCCATGCCGGTCTTGTAGTCATCGGCGCCGTGGCCCGGCGCGGTGTGGACCAGGCCCGTGCCGGTGTCGGCGGTGACGTAGTCGGCGAACCACAGCCGCCACGCCTGATCACCGGCGCCCGACTTGTCGGCCGCCAGGAACGGGTGGCGATAGCGCGCGCCGTCGAGCGCGGCCATCTCGCC
>DASWOO010001030.1:0-1546 GCA_036404335.1 Kofleriaceae bacterium | reverse complement strand
ACGACGTGGGCGGCGGTGACCACCAGATCGGGCGCGATCAGCACGGCGGTGCCGCGGCAAGCGGGTGTGACGACGATCAGCAGATCATGATTGTCCGCGATCCGGCTACCGCTCGCCACTGTCCGGCAGCACTCGCTCGCTGCCGGCGCCGAGCTCGTCGAGCGCCGTGCGCTCCTGCGCCGCGTCGAGCAGGCCCTGCATGCGCAGCAGGCGAGCCAGACGCACAGCCTTCTTGGTCAGGTCGGGGTCTCGCACATTGGGCGCGCGGGTGATCGGGTTGGGCAGGGCGATCGCGAGGCGGATCGCCTCGGCCGGCGTCAGGGTCTGCGCCGAGTGGTGGAACCAGGCGCGCGCGGCGGCCTCGGCGCCGAACACCCCGCGGCCCCACTCCACGACGTTGAGGTAGATCTCGAGGATCCGCTGCTTGCCGAGGTGGTCCTCGAGCGAGAACGCGATGCCCATCTCGCGCAGCTTGCGGAACACGCTGCGCTTGGGCGACAGGTAGAGGTTCTTGGCCAGCTGCTGGGTGATCGTGCTGCCGCCGATCGCCATCGCGCCCTTGTTCCAGTCGGCGGTGACCGCGTGCTCGAGCGCGTGCCAGTCGACGCCGTCGTGGCGATAGAAGTTGTAGTCTTCCGAATAGATCACCGCGGCGCGCAGGTAGTGCGAGATCTGGCCGATCGGCCGCCACTGCCAGTGCAGGTCGAACGGCTTGCCGGTCTCGGCCGCCTCGGCGCGCCGCAGATCGATGAACGCCGTGGTCGCGGGGTTATTCTCGGCGAACGGCGCGGTGTTCGGGATCGAGCACCACAGGACCAGCGCGGCCAGGGCGGTCACCACGGTCAAGCCTTCGGCGACGAGGGCCAGCCGGGCCCGCCAGCGTCGCGGCGGTTTCTGGGGCTTGCCGGGCACGCCCAGGATAGTAGCGCGGCCGCCGCAAATTCGCGGCGCGGTGGGCGGCGAGCTATCTTGCGCGGATGCGAGCGGTCGCGATCGTCAATGGCAACGCGCGCCGCGCGTCGGCCGGGCTGCGCGACCGGCTCGAGCGCGAGCTGCCCGGCCGGGTCCGGCTCACCCGCTCGCTCGACGACGCGCGCGAGGTGATCGGCGAGGAGCTCCGGCGCGGCGTCGACCTCGTGGTGTTCGCCGGCGGCGACGGCACGGTGGTCATGGGCCTGCGCCTCCTGGCCGAGGCCTGCCGCGGCCACGCCCGGCCGGAGCCGGCGATCGGCGTGCTGCGGCTCGGCACCGGCAACGCGATCGCCGACACCGCCGGTGCCAGCGACGACCCGGTCGCCGACCTGGCGCGGCTGGTCCGCGGCGACGGCCGGTGGCGGCGCCAGCCGATGCTGGAGGTGCTGGGCCTGCGCGCGCCGTTCGTCGGCTTCGGGGTCGACGCCCAGCTGCTCGAGGACCACCGCGCGGTCGGCGCGCTGATCGACCGGGTGCCCGTCGCGCGCCGGCTGGTCGGCGGCGCGGCGCGCTACGCGCTGTCGGTCGCGCTGCGCTCGGTGCCGCGGTTCGCCCGGGGCGACCGGCCGCACGC
>DASWOO010001029.1:0-2025 GCA_036404335.1 Kofleriaceae bacterium | reverse complement strand
CGTGCCCTCCGTGCCCTGGGTGCGGCCGGTCACGAGCCGTCCACAGGCTCTCCGCCCACGCCCGCTCGAGCCGGCCGGCGCCGATGATCGCCAGCCCCGATCGGCCGGTGGCAGCTGCCCGGCGGCGCCCCGGCCCGCGGTGATGAGCCGCCGGTGGCAGCCGGCCCGCGGTGATGAGCCGCCGGTGGCTAGCTGGTCGGCGGCGCCCCGGCCGGCGGTGAGGCGTCGGTGGCGAGCTGCTTCTGCCAGAAGCCGACGGCGTGCCAGGCGCCTTGCTTCCAGCCGGCGTCCTCGAAGATGCCGACGTGGCGGAAGCCGAACGCCTCGTGGAGCCGGACGCTGGCCGGGTTGGGCAAGGTGATGCCGGCGATCACCGAGCGGAAGCCGCGGCGCTGGACGTCGTCGAGGAGCGCCGCGTAGAGCGCCCGGCCGAGGCCGCGGCCGCGCAGCGCGTCGGCGACGTAGAGCCCGACCTCGGTCGTCCATTGATAGGCCGTGCGGTCGCGCCAGACGCCGGCCTTGGCGTAGCCGACGACCTCGCCGTCCAGCGCAGCCGCCAGCCACGGGTAGCGCGCGCCCGCCGCCTGCCACTGCGCCTGCAGCTCGCCGTCGGTGACCGGCGCGTAGCCGAAGTGGATCGACGACGTCGCGATGTAGTGATTCGTGATCGCGGCGAGCGCCGCGAAGTCTTGGGCGCGGACCGCGCGCACGACCAGCTCGGCCATCGCATCCACGATAACGCGACCGGGGTCGGCGTGGTACACGTGCGCCATGCACGACGCGATCGTCCATGTCCCGCCGCCCGTCAACGAGCCGATCCTCGCCTACGCCGCGGGTAGCCCCGAGCGGGCGCGCCTCGAGCAGGCGCTGGCCGGGATCGAGCGCGAGGTCGTCGAGATCCCGTGCGTGATCAACGGCGAGCGGGTCCGGACCGGCGAGCTGTTCGACGTCGTGATGCCGCACCGCCACAAGCACGTCATCGCGCGCTACCACGCGGCGACGGAGGACGTCGCGCAGCGCGCGATCCGGTCGTCGCTCGAGGCGGGCCGCGCGTGGAGCACGATGCGCTGGGAGGCGCGCGCCGCGGTGCTGCTGCGCGCCGCCGAGCTGCTGTCGACGACCTGGCGGTCGCGGATCAACGCCGCGACGATGCACGGCCAGTCCAAGACCGCGCACCAGTCGGAGATCGACGCGGTGTGCGAGATGGCCGACTTCTTCCGGTTCAACGTCAAGTTCGCCCAGGACCTGTACCAGACCCAGCCGGCGTCGGGCGGCGGCGTGTGGAACATGACCGAGCTGCGGCCGCTCGAGGGCTTCACCTTCGCGATCACGCCGTTCAACTTCACGGCGATCGGCGGCAACCTGCCGACCGCGCCGGCGCTGATGGGCAACACCGTGCTGTGGAAGCCGTCGGACAGCCAGCTGCTGTCGGCGTGGGAGACCTACCAGCTGCTCGAGGAGGCCGGCCTGCCGCCGGGTGTGATCAACTTCCTGCCCGGCCTGCCCCCCGCCAGCATGCACGTGGTGATGGATCACCCCGCCCTGTCGGCGATCCACTTCACCGGCTCGACCGACGTGTTCCGGACCCTGTGGAAGCAGGTCGCCAACAACCTCGAGCGCTACAAGACGTACCCGCGGCTGGTCGGCGAGACCGGCGGCAAGGACTTCATCGTCGCCCACCCGTCGGCGGACCCGATGGCGCTGGCCACCGCGATCGTCCGCGGCGGCTTCGAGTACCAGGGCCAGAAGTGCTCGGCGGCGTCGCGGGTCTATGTCGCGAAGTCGGTGTGAGACAAGATGCGCGAGCCGCTCGTCGACCAGATCCAGACGATCAAGGTCGGCGAGGTCTCGGACTTCTCGAACTTCATGGGCGCGGTCATCAAGCAGGGCGCGTTCGACAAGCACCAGGCGGCGATCGCCGAGGCGCGCGAGACCAGCGGCATGAAGGTCGCCGCGGGCGGCAAGTGCGAGGGCGCCGAGGGCTGGTTCGTCCACCCGACGCTCTTGACCACCGAGAACCCGAAC
>DASWOO010001028.1:0-1583 GCA_036404335.1 Kofleriaceae bacterium | reverse complement strand
AGGCTGCCGGGCAGCCCGGGGCTCGACGCATAGGCCGGCGCGGCGATCCGGTGGACGCGGATCACTAGCTCCTCGTCGAGGAACGGCACCGGGATGTAGTCGCGCACGCCGGCGCGGAACGCCTCGAGCCGGCCGTGATCGCCGTCGCCGCCGGTCAGCACGAGCGGCACCGTCGACAGCACGCTGTGCTCGCTCATCGCGTACGCCAAGTCGACGCCGGTCATCCCGGTCATGTCCGACGCGGCGACGATCGCGTCGGGCGTCATCGAGTTGCAGGCGTCGATCGCCTCCATCGCGCTGGCCACGGGGTGGACGACGAAGCCGGCGGCCTCGAGGCAGCGGATCATCCGGCCGCGCAGCGGCAGGCTGGGCTCGGCGACGATGACCTGGGTCTGGGTCGACAGCCCGCCGACCGAGGGCCTGGGCAGGGCCTCGAGATGTTCGATCAGCTTGGCGCGGGCGGGCGTGTCGGCGCTGATCAGCTCCAGGCCGATGCCGGCGTGGCGGCCGACCGCCCGGGCGGCGTCCGGGGTCAGGACGTGGGCGATCCGGGCGTAGAGCGCGACGACCGAGCCATCGGGCAGGTGCAGCCGGAGGTCGGTCTCGTCGCCGACCGGCAGGACGGTCTCGGTCCGGACGTACAGGCCGCTGAGCGAGACGTCCTCGGTCTCGCCCTCGCTCGGCCCGGACCGGTGATCGAGCTCGACGCGGCAGCGGCTGATCAGCCGCTGCTCTCTACCGCGGCGAGGGTCGGTCGGCACGCGGGAGAGTCTAGCGGCACGCGCATCCGGTTTGGGATTGTGCGGCCATGCGAACCGGGTTATCCATGCCGCGTTTGCGTGAGATCTTGTAATACGCTGTAGTTGTTCAGCTTGCGGAAACCGAACGGTTGGCCGCACAAAGTTTCAAGAATCTCTGAACGAACGCGCTACATCATAAGGACAGCCATGACCCAGCTCGCCCTCTCCCGCGCGGTGCTCGATCGTCTCGCCCACGTCAGCGCGGCTCGTGGCGCTCCGAGCCTCAGCGACCGCCTCGCCAGCCTCGATCGCTGGGTGCGCGCGGACCTGGCGGCGTTCGAGGACGAGGTCGCGGCCCTGCCGCGCGGCGCGCGCGCGGTGCACAAGGCGGCACACCACCTGCTCGACCTCGGCGGCAAGCACCTGCGGCCGCTGTGCGTGGCGCTGACCAGCCGGTTCGGCGACGGGTTCACCCGCGAGGCGCGCGGCCTGGCGGTCGCGGTCGAGCTGGTCCACAGCGCGACGCTCCTGCACGACGACGTGGTCGACGTCGCCGAGCGCCGGCGCGGCGAGCCGGCCGCGTGCGTGGTCTACGGCAACGCGGCGTCGATCTTCGCCGGCGACTGGCTGCTGGTCGCGGCGCTGCGCCGGATCCGCGAGACCGGCGTCGACGGCGTGCTCGACAAGATGCTGACCGTGATCGACGAGATGATCGTCGCCGAGTCGATCCAGCTCGAGCGCCGCGGCAGCGTGACCGGCGCGCGCGAGGACTACTTCGCGATCGTCGAGGGCAAGACCGCGGCGCTGTTCCGCTGGGCGATGATCGCCGGCGCGCGGGTCGCC
>DASWOO010001027.1:0-3993 GCA_036404335.1 Kofleriaceae bacterium | reverse complement strand
GATCTGCATCTTGTTGCCGTTGCCCCAGCCGCCCGCGGCGCTGAGCGCGCTGATCACCGTCGCCGAGTTGGACGCCTTGGCCGCGGTGGTGACGTCGGTGTTCCAGAACATCGCCGTCGTGAAGTACGGCCCGACGCCGCCCCCGGTGACCTGTTCGGGCGGCCGGCCGGTCGGCTCCCCGGTGGTCGGATCCACCGGCGCGCCGGGATCGGCATCGCCCGTCCCCGTCACCTGTCCCGACTCCACGCCACACGCCGCCAGGCTCAGAACAATTCCCATCGTGGTGATCGTGCGCATTCCAAACTAATAATCACGTGTCCCGCCGGCGCACCATTGGAGCATTTCGCACCGTGCGCCGATTGACATGGATAGGGCAAATACTGAGTACTTACTTCTCCTTTTGCCGTCGTAAGTAGTAATGCACTCCGCGCTGCGGGTGGGCGAGGCGGATCGCAAGCGCGCGGCCGGCGGGCGCGCCGACCTTGGCCGAGAACCGACGCTGCTTGTCGACGGGGATCGCGACCGCGTCGACCTGCGCGGACCAGCCTGGAAGCACCGCGCCACGGACATCGAGGTCGCCTGTCCAGGCCAGGCCGTCGACCGGCGATTCGATGTAAACCTGGGGCGCGGTCTGATCGAAATCGATCGCGAGCGTCGACGTTTTTTCCTGTTTGACCCCGTCGCGATCGAGCCAGTACGTGTAGGTGCCTTCGTGCAGCTGTGTGCCCGGCACCGTGATCGTCGATGATCCGGAATCGAAGGTCTGCTCCTTGCCGGCGGACGCGAGGTGCAGCTTGTGCGCGGTGCCCGGATTCTTCACGTGCACGGCGACATTAGGAATCGCGCTCTGGTACGAGATGCGGTAATTGCGGCCGTCGGCGTCGATGTCATTGACGCCTTGATTCCTGGGCAGCGGGCGCCGGCCATCATCGCGCAGCTCGGTGATCCGCCCCGAGGCCACCGCCGCGCCGTCGCTGCCGCCCGTGGTGCAGCGCAGGCGATACGACCAGCTGCCGGGGGCGATCAGCATGTTGGCGAAGTCCTTGCCTGCGGAGACCTTCGCGGTGCGGAACCGGCCGTCGCGATCGAGCTCGACGATGCCGCCCTCGGGGCACTTGCCATCGAACTGAAACTGGATCGCGGCCGGCGGCTTCGGATCGTGGATGGTCAGCGCCTCGCCGGCGGCGACCCGGAAGTCGAAGTGATTCGGGATCGCCTCGAGCGTGCGGATCTGGCCGGCGCGGGTCAGCACGGCGCTCTCGCCGCGGGTCATGCCGAGCTCGGCGCCCGCCGCGCCGGCGAGCTTCGAGCCGCCGCGCAGCATCGTGATCTTGGTCTCGCGCGCGCCCGACTCGAGCCGCGCGCCCGACGCGCTGTCCGCGAGCGCGACGCTGCCGCCGGGCAGGCCGATCGCCGCCGCCGCGGTCGCGCGCGCCGACGCGGTGCCGGCCTCGAGCGCGACGCCCAGGTCGTCGCCGAGCCTCAGCCGCGCGCCGGTCGCGAGCTCGAGCGTGGTCGCCGCGCTGGTCAGGGTCGCGGTCGTGCCGGGCCCGAGCCGCACCGCGCTGCCCTTGCCGAGCGCGCCCTTGCCCGCGGCCAGCGGCTTCCACGCGGTCGTGCCAGGCGCGAGTTGCTCGGCGCGCACGCCGTGAACTTCGATCGCCGCGCCGTCGGCCGCGCCATCGGGCACGGCATCGGCGGCGTCTGCGGGCACGCCGGCGTCGACCGCGACCGCCGCGTCGCGCCCGCCCGCGTCGCCCGGGACCACACCGCCCGGGCCGACGTCGACCTCGGCCCCGACCGCCAGGTCGTAGCTCTGGCTGTGGGTCGCGATCCGGCCGCTGCCGACGGTAAGCTCGACGCTCGACCGGCCGTCGCCCTTCGCGGTGATCCGGACCTGGCCGCTGGTGCCGAGCTCGACCTCGCCGACGTCGAGCGCGTAGCTGCCGGTGCCGCTGAGGTCGACCGCGCCGAGCTCGACCGAGATCCGGGTCTGGCCCGGCGCGCCGCCGAACCGCAGCACGGTGTGGTGCTGCATCAGCAGCCGCGCGCCGTTGCCGCCGCCGACCGTCAGCGTCGCGGTGGTCTCGGCCGTGCGCGCGGCGTCGCCCAGGAAGTACGCGGTGCCGACCGGCGCGGCGGCCCACGCCGCGGTCGCGACCTCGGGCTGGCGCTCGACCGGGCCATCGGTCGCGGTCAGCTCGGCGATCGCCGCCGACTTCTTGTGGCAGGCGAGCAGCGCCGCTGCCAGCACGACATAGCGAGCCGCGAGGCGGGCGCTACTTGTGCAGCTCGATGTTTTTGATCGCGACACCGTTCTGTTCGATATTCACGTCGAGCTGCTGCTGGGCGAGGCCCTTGGCATTGACCGTGAGCTTGTAGTGGCCGGGTGGCAGGTCGAGCTGGAACTTGCCGTCGGCGCCCGAGGTCGCGGTCGCGCCGCCCGGATCGACCGAGACCGTCGCGCCCGCGACCGGCCGGCTGGTGCCGACGCTGATGATCACCGCGCGCAGCTGGCCGGGCGGCAGCGCCGACTCGAGCGTGATCGGCGGGACCGCGTTGGCGCCCTTGGCCAAGGTCAGCGTCACGCTGCCCGGCTTCTTGTTCGCGACCTCGGCCGCGACCTCGGCGCCGGTGTCGTCGAGTTCGGTCTTGCCGTCCACGGTCTTGCCGATCGGCAGCTTGGCGACGGTGTACGCGCCGCGGCTGTCGGTCACCGCGGTGCCGGTGTGGTTCTTGAGCTTGATCGTGATGTTGGCGGCGACCACCGGCTTGCCGGCGTCGTCGAACACGATGCCGCTGGCGTCGGCGGTCTCGATCACCTCGACCGGCGCCGGCCGGACGTTGGTCGTGACCTGGCTTGGCTCGGCGCGGCCGCGATGCGGGCCGCCGAACAGCGCCTGCAGGGTCAGGCCGGCGGTGACCACCGGCTCGTACGGGATCAGCTTGACCTCGCCCATCGCGGCGCCGGCGTAGCTCACGCCAGGGACCTTGGCGCCCTCGACGAACACCGCGAGGCTGAGCGCGTCGGTCAGGCCGACGCCGAGCTGGCCGCCGCCGCGGAAGATCGGCGACGGAGCGCCACTGCCGACGAAGATATCGGTCGAGCCCTCGAGCTCGAGCGACGCCCGGCGGCCGAGCGGGAAGCGCAGCGAGACCCCGCCGAGCGCGGCGTGGTAATCGGACACGCCGAGCGACACCCGGTCCTCGACCGACAGCTTGGCGACGTCATCGACGGACGACGCGCTGTTGTCGAGCCGGAACCCGGCGTTGAACGACAGCAGGCCGACGCCGACGTCGAACGACAGCAGCGCGCGGGCGTCGACCGAGATCGCCGACGGCGCGATCGACGGCGCGTCCTTGCCCGGCACCCACACGCCGAGCTGGCCGCCGAGCGAGAGCTTGCCGATCGGCGCGGCGTAGCGCACGAGCAGGTGGGGGTCGCCGACGTAGCCGTCGTCGCTCTTGCCGTTGAAGTTGCTGTGCTTGTCGTAGCGGCCGTCGAGCGACAGCGCGATCGCAAGGTGCGGGATCGGCGCGCCGCCGATCGCGAGGTCGCCCAGCGCGCGGTTCAACGTGTGATCGGCGCTGAGCAGACTCTTGCGGTAGCCGTAGCCGCTGGTCGCCGCGACGCCGACCGCGCCGGCCGGCAGCGCCTCGGCGGTGGCGACGTGCTGGCCGCCGGGCAGCGCGCCGTAGCCGTCGTGCACGGGCGAGACCGCGGCGACCTCGTCCACGGCGACAGCTTCGACCGCCCCAGAATCAACCGGCATCGCCGCGACTCTACGCGGCTTGGGCCGGCGATTGCTACCCGTCGCCCCACCAAGATCGGCCGTTCACATTTGTGCTCAGTATCGCAGCCAGCGCAACAGCTCGCCGAGCCCCGGTCGCTTGCCATACATCAGCACGCCGACCCGATAGATCTTGGCGGCGGCCCGTGCGATCAGCGCGGTCGAGACCAGCAGGATCGCGAGCGAGATCAGCACCTCGGGC
>DASWOO010001026.1:0-9660 GCA_036404335.1 Kofleriaceae bacterium | reverse complement strand
CGGATCGATCAGCGCCATGAACAGGTTGAACAGCGAGTGCTTTGCGCCGGCCGAGACGAGCACGTTCTCGGGCTCGATCTTGGTGTTGTGGACGCGCGACATATCCGCCGCGATCGCCTTGCGGAGCGGCAGAAGGCCGGCGACATCGGTGTACTTGCCCACGCCCTTGTCGAGGCCTTCGCGGACCGCGGCCTTGATGTGGGACGGCGTGTCGAAGTCGGGCTCGCCTGCGCCGAAGCTGATCACGTCGACGCCGGCGGCCTTGAGCTTGGCTGCCTTGGCGGTGACCGCGAGAGTGATCGAGGGCTTGATCGGGTCGAGACGGGACGCGAGCTTGAGTTTCACCATGGCTATTTCCTGTACTTGTCGCCGAGCGCAGCCACGACAGCAGCCGGCACCAGACCGGTGACATCGCCGCCCAGCGAAGCGACCTCTTTCACGAGCGACGAGCTGACGTAGTGGTTGCGCTCGTCGGTCATGAAGAACACGGTGTCGATGCCGGGCGCGAGCCGGCGATTCATGTGCGCGAACTGAAACTCGTACTCGAAGTCGGCGAGCGCGCGCAGGCCGCGGACGATCACCGTGGCGTCGCGGCTGTGCACGAAGTCGACGAGCAGGCCCTCGAACACCGCGAACTCGAGCCGGTCGTCGTAGCCGGGCAGGGCGTCGCGGATGAACTGGATGCGCTCGTCGGTCGAGAACAGCGGGTTCTTGCGGATGTTGGGCGCGATCGTGACGATCACCCGCTCGAACAGCTTCAGCGCGCGCTGGAGGATGTCGAGGTGGCCGTTGGTGATCGGGTCGAACGTCCCGGGGTACACGGCAATCGGGTGCGACTTCGTCATACGGAGGATCCTCCCGCGGGCGGGGAGTAGAACGAGATCAGCGTGTCGCCGTAGCGGCGCAGGTCCGTTCGTACCAGAGTTCCCAGCGTCTCGGGGGGCGCGTTGCGGCGATCGTGCTCGATGACGATCGTCGCGTCGGTTGCGAGCCGTTCGGACGGCAGCGCGAGCACCGCGCGGACCGCGAGATCGGACTTATACGGTGGATCGACGAACACCAGCCGCCACGGCGCGGCCGGCACGTGGCGCGCCGCGATCGCGACGGCGTCGCCGGCGACCACGCTGGCCCGACCTTCGAGCCCGAGCTCGCGCAGGTTGCCGCGGACGGCGAGCAGCGCGGGCTTGCCCAGATCGACGAACGTCGCGTGGGCCGCGCCGCGCGATAACGCTTCGATGCCCAGGCCGCCCGAGCCGGCGAACAGGTCGAGCACCTGATCGCCCTCGATCGATCCCAGCTGATGGCCGAGGATGTTGAACAGCGCCTCGCGCACCTTCTCGGACGTCGGCCGCGTTGCCGCGCCGGCGGGCGCGCGCAGGACCCGTCCGCTGTGGCTGCCTCCAACGATCCGCACGTCCGTACCCTATCCGATGCGTGCGCCTCTGAACCGGCTGCGTGAAACCGGGATCGTTCTGAGACGGCGTCAACGGCGCGATCGGCCGGCGAGCTTTTGTCGTCGTGATCGTTGCCCGATCCCCGCGGGACTCCCGTACAATTCCAGGCGCATGTCGTCCGTGGGGAACCTCGCCGCCTGGTTGCTCGACGGCGCGATCGCGCGTGGCGCCGGCCCGCGCTGTGCGCTGCGTGAGGGCGACCGCGGCTGGACGTACGACGAGCTGGCGGCGCAGGTCGCGAAGCTGTCCTCGGCCCTGCGCGCGATGAAGCTCGGCCGGGGCGAGCGCGTGCTGATCCTGATGCGCGACACGCTCGAGGCCGCGGCCGCCGTGCTCGGGGTGATCCACGCCGGCGCGATCGCGGTGCCGGTGTCCGAGCTCGCCACGCCCGACGACCTGCGCGAGTACGTGCTGCACGCCGGCGCGGTGATCGCGATCGTCGACGACAGCCACGAGCAGACCGTCGACGCGATCCGCACCGCGGCGCCGGATCTGCGCGAGGTGATCTGCGTCGGCACCGACGAGCAGCGGCGCCGGGCCGGCGTCCACGACTTCCAGCGCGTGGTCGACGCCGCCGAGCCGCAGCCAGCGGTGGCGATGGCGCCGACCGACGTGTGCCTGCTGATCTACTCGGCGAGCTCGCCCGGCGAGCTGCGCGCAGTGCCGCACAGCCAGCAGACGATCGCCGCGGTCGTCGACTCGTACGGCCGCGCGCTGATCCAGCTGACCTCGGCCGACCGCATGCTGTCGGTGGCGCGGCTGTCGACGGCGTACGGCCTGGGCTCGGCGCTGATCGTGCCGCTCGCGGTCCAGGCCGAGTCGCTGCTGTTCCCGGCGCAGCCGCACTCCATGGCGGTGTTCAAGGCGCTCGAGACCTACCGGCCGACGGTGCTGGTCGCGACCCCGTCGGTCTACGCCCAGCTGGCGCACGACGCCGAGCAGCAGCAGATAGTCCGACCGCTCGAGGGGCTGCGCCACGCGGTCGCCGGCGCCGAGGGTATGCCGGAGCGGCTGATCCCGCGGATCCGCGCCGTGCTCGGCAGCGAGGTCACCGTCGGCTACGGCCTGACCGAGATCTTCCAGTTCGCGCTCGCCGGGCGCAGCGACGATCCGGGCGCGCGGCCGGGCGTGTGCGGCAAGCCGCTGACCGGCGTGCAGGTCCGGCTGGTCGACGAGGACGGCGATCCGGTTGGCGTCGACGAGATCGGCACGCTGGAGCTGGCGTGCGCGTCGCTGTTCGCCGGCTACTGGGGCACCGGCGTCGGCACCGGCGAGCTCGACCTGCGGCCCGACGGCTGGTTCACCACGCGCGACCGGTTCATGGTCGATCGCAGCGGGTTCTATCACCACTGCGGCCGGGTCGACGATCTGTTCAAGGTCGGCGGCAAGTGGGTCTCGCCGGTCGAGGTCGAGCGCGCGCTGACCGCGCACGAGGGCGTGTGGGAGGCCGCGGTGATCGGCGCCGCCGACGACGAGGGCTTGATCAAGCCGCTGGCGTTCGTGGTGACCAACGTCGGTCACGTCGGCGGGCCGGTGCTCGAGGCCGAGCTCAAGGAGTACGTCAAGAGCTCGCTCGCGCCGTACAAGTACCCGCGCTGGATCGAGTTCGTCGACGCGCTGCCGCGCGGGCCGGGCGGCAAGATGCTGCGCTACAAGCTGCGGCCGGCGCGCGGCCGGCGCCGCCGGGCCGAGACCGGCTCGATCCCCAACGACAAGTGAAGCCGAGCGACGTGATCGCACGCGCCCTGGTCGCCGCGTGCGTCGACGGCGAGGTGCTGGCGCGGATCGGCGGGGCGCTGGGCGAGGCGGCGCGCGCGTCGCTGGCCGGTGATCGCGGCGCCGATCGCGGCGAGCGGGCGAGGTGGGCGGCGGCTGCGCGGACGCCCGTGCCGGCGGGGCTGCGCGGCGTGCACCCGAGCTGGCTCGAGGCCGGGCTCGCCGGGCTGCCGCCGCGGGCGCGGGCCGCGGTGGCCGCGGGCGGCGGGGCGCCGGTCGATACCTGGCTCGCGCGGTGGGCGACCGCGGGGATCCCGCCGATGCGGCCGGCCGAGGCCGGGCGGATCGACTCGCCGGACGCGGCGACCCGGGCCGATGCAGCGAGCCTGACCCGCTGGCTCGAGGACGCGGGCGCCGATCAGCTGGCCTTTGCGCTCGAGGCCGCGGGCAGCGGCGCCGTAGCGCGAGCCGCGGGCGCGGCGGCGGCGCGCGTGGTCGGCGCGCGGCTGCTCGCGGCGGCGGCGCGGATCGGGGTCGCGCCGCGGCTCGGCGCGCTGGGCCCGGTGCGCGCGGCGATCGCGCGGTGCCGGCTCGAGCTCGACGCGCGCGCGCTGCTGCGGATCGGCGCGCGGGCGGTGGCGCCGCACCTCGAGCCGCTGGCGCGGCGGCGGATCGCGCATCGCCTGCCGTACGCCGTGGGCCGGTGGCTCGGCGAGGAGCTCGAGGCCGCGGCGCGGGTGCCGCTCGTCGACGTGCCGCGCTGGCCGGCGCTGGTGAGCTGACCCTGGGGCTCGTGTGAGGCGGCGCCCGCGGCCGCGTGCGCCGCGCGGTTCCTGGTACCCTGGTCGCGATGAAGGCCGGCCGCGTGATCAGCGCAGACGAGCACGACGCGCGCGTCCGGGCGCGGCAGATCGTCGACGACGCCGAGGCCGAGGCCGAGCAGCTGCGCGCGGCGGCGGCCGCCGAGCTCGCCCGGGCGCGGGACGCGGCGGCCCGGTTGCTCGACGACGCGCGGGCCGAGGCCGAGCGGCGGAGCGCACGCGCCGAGGCCGAGCAAGCGGCGCTGCGCGACCGCGCCGAGCTGACGGCCGACCTCGGCGCCGACATCCGCGCCGCCAACGAGCAGGCCGCGACCGCCGGCACGGTCGAGGAGGTCGTCGGCCTGGTGATCCGCGCGGCGGTGCCCGGGGTCTCGCTCGGCGAGGTCGTGCGCATCGAGCGCCGGACCGGCGGGCCGCTGCCCGCGGAGGTCGTCGGGTTTCGCGGCGAGCAGGCCGTGCTGCTGCCGCTCGGCGACGTGGCGGGCATCGCCCCGGCGTGCCCGGTGTGGCGGACCGGCGCGCCGCTGTCGCTGCGCTGCGACGAGGCGCTGCTCGGCCGCGTGGTCGACGGCATCGGCGCGCCGCTCGACGACGGCCCGCCGCTGACCGGCGAGGCCTGGGCCGTCGATCGGCCGGCGCCGCCGGCGCTGAGCCGGCCGCCGATCACCCGGCCGCAGCCGACCGGCGTGCGCGTGATCGATAGCCTGCTCAGCCTCGGCCGCGGCCAGCGCGTCGGCCTGTTCGCGCCGGCCGGCGTCGGCAAGTCGACCCTGCTCGGCCAGATCGCGCGCGGCGCCGACGCCGACGTGATCGTCCTGTGCCTGGTCGGCGAGCGCGGCCGCGAGCTCGCCGAGCTGCTCGGCGAGGACCTGGCGCCGGCCCGCGCCCGCACCGTCGTGGTGTGCGCGACCAGCGACGCGCCGCCGCTGGTCCGGCTGCGCGCGATCCACACCGCGACCGCGATCGCCGAGTGGTTCCGCGAGCGCCGGGGCGCGTCGGTGCTGCTGCTGGTCGACTCGCTGACCCGGGTCGCACGGGCCCAGCGCGAGGTCGGCCTGTCCGCGGGCGAGCCGCCCGCGCGCCACGGCTATCCGCCGAGCGTGTTCGCGCTGCTGCCGCGGCTGATCGAGCGGACCGGCGCGACGCCCGCGGGCGTGATCACCGCGATCTACACCGTGCTGGTCGCCGGCAACGACCTCGACGAGCCGATCGCCGACGAGGTCCGCGGCCTGGTCGACGGCCACATCATCCTCGACCGGCGCCTGGCCCAGCGCGGCCAGTTCCCGCCGGTCGACGTCGTCGCCAGCGCGTCGCGGCTGATGGCGCGCGTCGTCGAGCGCCGCCACGCCGACGCGGCGGCGGCGGTCCGCGCCAAGCTCGCGATCTACGAGGAGCACCGCGACCTGATCACGCTCGGCGCGTACCAGGCCGGCCGCGACCGCGCGCTGGACGACGCGATCGCCGCGTACCCCGCGATCGAGCGACTGATCCGCCAGCGGCGCGAGGATGGGATCGAGTGGGCCAGCTCGCTGACCGGCCTACTGACACTCGCTGGAGCTGGCTAACCGAATGGAACCTCTACTCCCCAGGCGCTGCGAGAACCGCGACCTCGATTCATCACCGCGTCTGTTCAGCATCGGTCAATGACGAGAGATAGCGTACGATATCCACGGCACTTCAGTGACTTAGCCCCGACGACGGCCGGGGTGTCCGAGACCTGCGCTGTGGCGCATCCCTTGCTGTCTCGTTCTGACCAGTCATGCGGAGCCGAACTGCAAAGACCACACATCCCATGACTCCCATCGGTCCGGTGCCGTTTGTCGGTCGTCAGCGCGAGCTCGAAGAGCTCAAGCAACACCTCGCGATCGTCTCGCTGGTCTCGCTGCACGGCGCGCTGGGCTCGGGCAAGACGCGGCTGGTCACCGAGCTGGCGCCCGGGCTCGGCGCGCCGTGCACGGTGATCGAGTGCCACCCGGGCGACCGCGCGTCGGCGCTGCGCTCGCGGGCCGAGCGCGCGCTGCGCTGCGTGCCGGGCACGCTGGCCCAGACCCTGGCGGCGCAGGCCCGCGTGCTGGTGATCGACGACATCCAGCACCTGCGCACCGACGAATCGACCAGCTTGCTCGCGCCGCTGCTGCTCGGGCCGACCGCGCTCGGCCGCGTGGTCGTCGTCGGCCGCGATCCGCTCGCCGCGGCGGTGGGCTCGGCGATCGCCGAGCTCGAGCTCGGGGGCCTCGACGCCGAGGCCGCCGGCCAGCTGTGGGCGGACCTCGAGGACAGCTACGGCGAGGCCCAGGGCTTCGACGCCGCGCTCGCCCGGACCCGCGGCGTGCCGCTCGCGCTGCGCCGCGAGTACGCCCGCGCCCGGTTCGGCCAGCCCGCGTGGGAGCTGGCGACGCTCGACGCGCCGGCCCGGGCCGCGCTCGACGCGCTGGCGATCCTGCGCGCGCCGGTCGCGCCCGCCGCGGTCGCCGCGCTGTCGCCGGGCGTCGACATCGAGGCCGCGCTGACCGGCCTGCTCGCGCGCCAGCTGGTCGACGCGATCGGCGACGGCCGGATCGTCCTGCACGAGGTCGTGCGGGTCGACGTGCTCGCCCACATGGCGCTCGACGACAAGTACCGGCTATCGGCCGCCGCGGCCCAGCTGGTGGCGAGCACGGCGTCCGGCTCGACCGGGCCGCGCCTGGCGTGGCAGGCCGGCGACGACGGCGCGTTCGGCGCGATGGATCAGGTCACGCGGGTCCGCGAGGTCGTGTGGCACTGGCTCGCCGCCGGCAACCGCGACCGCGCGGCCGACGCCCTGCTCGTCGATCGCGAGCTGGCGGCGCGCAGCGGCGGCGCCGGCGAGTTCGAGTCGCTGCTCGACGCGCTGGGCGACGCGCCCCGGCGGATCGCCAGCACGCGGCCCGACATGTCGCTGGCCCAGCCCGACCGCGGCGCGATCGACCCCGAGCGGGCGCGGGCGCTGTCGGCGCTGCGCATCGAGATCGCGGTGCGCGGCG
Organism: Kofleriaceae bacterium; assembly: GCA_036404335.1. Classification (GTDB taxonomy): domain Bacteria; phylum Myxococcota_A; class Polyangia; order Haliangiales; family Haliangiaceae; genus JABFXX01. The sequence goes on along the minus strand of DASWOO010001026.1, from coordinate 2,667 downwards.
GCCGCTACACCGAGGCGTTCGAGCGCGCGAGCGCGGCGCCGGGCGCGGTGTCGCCGCTGCTCCACGCCGAGCTGACCCTGGCGTCGGGCGACGCGGCGACGGCGCGGCGGGCGCTGACCGGGCTGCTCACGACCGACGACCCGAGCGACCGGGCGCGGGCGGCGGCGATGCTCGCCGAGCTGGAGCTGCTCGCGGGCAAGCCCGACGCGGCGGCGGCGCAGCTGGCGTCGCTCGGCGAGCTGGCGAACGCCGAGCCGCTGGCGCGGGCGCGCGTGCACATGGCGGCGGCGCGGGTCGACGAGTTCGCGGGCCGGGTCGCGGCGATGCGCGCGGCGCTGGCCCGGGCGCACGGCGCCTGCAAGAGCGTGCCGGTGTGCCTCGAGGCCAGCGAGCTGTCGGCGATCGTCGACGCGCGGCGCGCGGTCGGCCTGGCGCGCGAGGGCCGGCTGGTCGAGGCGGCGACGGCGCTCGACGCGGCGGACACCGCGGCGCGCGATCTCGACGCCGTGGCCGTGGCCGACGAGGTGCTCGCGGCGCGGGCGCTGGTCGCGCGGCGGCGCGGGGACAGCGCGCTGTCGGCGTCGCTGCTGCAGGACGTGGTGCGGGCGCGGCGCGAGCGCGGCGACGAGCTGGGCGCGCTGCGCGCGGAGCTGGATCTCGCCGAGCTGGAGATCGTGCGCGGCCAGCCGGCGGTGGCGGCCGAGCTGGCGAGCGCGGCGATGGCGTCGAGCGTGCGGCGCGAGCTGGGGCACCTGGCGGCGCGCGGCGGGGCCGTGGTCGCGGCGATCGATCTGATCGAGCTGCGGCTCGAGGCGGCGCTGCCGCGGCTCGAGGAGCTGCACGGCCACCCCGCGCTCGACGCCGCCTCCGCGGCGCAGGTCGCCGTGCTGCTGGCGACGGCGCGGGCGCTGAGCGGCCAGCGCGCCGGGGCGGTCGAGCTGGCGAAGAGCGCCGGGGCCGAGTCGCGCGACGAGCTGGATCGCCGGCTGGCGGAGGCCGAGGTCGCGCTCGCGGCCGGCGACGTCGGCATCGCGCTCGAGGTCGCGCGCGACACCGCGGTGCTCGCCGAGCGCGCGCATCGCACGATCGAGCTGGCGTCCGCGCTGGTCGTCGTCGCCCGGCTCGAGCTGGCGCGCGGCGATCGCGGCAACGCGCGGGCGGCGGCGAGCCGGGCGGCGCGCGAGGCGGCGGCGGCCGGCCTGGTCCGCGTCCGGGTCCACGCGCTGCTCGCGCTGTGCGCGCTGGCGCGCGACGACGACGAATCGTCGACGGCGGTGTCCTACGCGCGCGACGCGGCCGAGCTGGCGATGACCGCCGGGCTGCCGGTCGAGCGGCTGGTCGCCCACGCCGCGCTCGACGCGATCTCGGGCCACGAGGCCGTCGCCGATCCGTCGGCGCCGAGCGCGGCGACCATGGCGCCGACCGCGCTCGAGGGCGCGGCGCGCCTGCTGACCGACCTCGGCCTGACCGCGCAGCGACCGTTCCGGGTGATCGACGCCGAGGGCGTGCCGAGCGACGTCGCCGACGCCAACCCCGAGGTGCTGCGGCTGTCGAGCCGCGCGCTCGCGGTCGACGGCGTGCGCGAGGTGATCTGGCGGCACGGCAACGAGCTGGCCGACCTGCGCCGCCGCTCGTTGCTCAAGCGCCTGCTGTTCCTGTTCGCCTCCGCGCCGGGCAAGGTCTTCTCCAAGGAGGCGATCGTCCAGGCGGTGTGGAACGTCGAGTACCATCCGCTGCGCCACGACGCCGCGCTGTTCACCAACATCATGCGCATCCGCCGCCTCCTCGGCGAGGACGGCTCCGAGATCATCCGCGTCACCGAGGATGGCTACCGCTTCGTGCCGCCCCGCGACTTCCTGTTCGTCATCCCGCGCTGAAGTGCGCGATGGGAGGCTTCGAGGGCAAGGACCGCACCGGGCCGCAGACGGGCGCAGGCCCGGGCGTGAGCACCGCCGCCGCCGCCGGCAACGGCTCGGCGAACGCGGTCGGGACCCGGCCGCTGGTTCCAGCGATCCCGGTCGGCCCGGTGGCGTCCGCGGGGGGGCGATCTGCAGCGGCGCCGCCGGATGGCGCCGCCGACGCCGCGCGGCTCGACGCGCAGGCCGCGCTGCGCGGACCCGAGGCCGAGATCCCGGCGCTCGAGGGCGCGCTGCTCTCGACGCGCGTGGCCGCGGTCGAGCGCGGCTTGCTCTCGCACTCGGCGTTCGACGCCGGGCTCGCGCTGTCCCGGGCGATGACGATGCTGCAGCCGGCGGTCGCGGCGAACGCGCCGGTCGATGGCCTGCAGCGCGAGCTTGCGGCCAACGCCGCGCGCCAGCTGATCGCCGCGCTCGAGGCCGAGGCCGGCGGCGAGCACAACTTCCACATGGCGGCGCAGATCGCCGGGAGCGGTGTCGTCAACACGCGCAACCCGTACACCGGCGAGCTGCGCGGCACGAGCTATCTGCTGTGGTCCAGGCAGGTGATGACGTCGAACTGGCGCGCGAGCTTGCCCGACGCGATCCACGCGGGCCGCTGGCGCGACGCGTTCGGCATGTACCGCGACATGCTCGACGGGCTCGATCGCTGGGTCGCCGACCAGCTCCGCAAGCAGGGCCCGGGCACGCCCGAGGCGGCGAGCGGCGATGCGCACGAGCACAACGCCGCGCTTCGCACCGGGCTCGAGCA
>DASWOO010001025.1:0-7732 GCA_036404335.1 Kofleriaceae bacterium | reverse complement strand
TGTTGACCTGGACCACGAACGGACCCTCGCCCGCCTCGCCGCCGCGCAGCCCGGCGTCCGACAGCGCGCGCTTGACGAAGCTCTCCGCCTCGCGGCCGCCGGTGCCGTTGCCGACCGCGATCGCGCGCGGCGTGAACTTCTTGACGAACGCGACGAAGTCCTCGGTCGCCTTCGCGAGCTGACCCTCGCCCTGCGAGATGTACACGGTCACCGTGCCGAGGAACTTGCCGGTCGCGTCGATCGCCGCGCACTTGCAGCCGGTGCGCAGCCCCGGATCGACGCCGAGCACCGCCGCCGAGCCGAGCGGCGCGGCCAGCATCAGGTTGCGCAGGTTGCCGGCGAAGATGTCGACCGCGGCGCCGTCCGAGCGCTGCTTGAGCTCGGCGCGCACGTCGTTCTCGACGCTCGGCGCGAGCAGCCGCTTGAGCGCGTCGGCGACCGCGGTCTTGAGCTGCGCGGCCCACGGCGAGCCGCCGTCGAGCTTGGCCTGGTGGAGGATCCCCGCCTCGACCCGATCGGTGTCGACCAGGACGCGCGCGCGCAGCACGCCCTCGGCCTCGCCGCGGCGGATCGCGAGGAACCGGTGCGACGGGATCGTCTTCACCGCCTCCTTGAACTGGTAGTACTGCTCGAACTTGGTCGGCTCGTGGTCCTTGCCCGGCACGACCTCCGACGACAGCTCGCCGTGCTCCGCGTACTCGTGGCGCACGAACGCGCGGACCTCGGCGGTGTCGGCCACGATCTCGGCGGCGATGTCGCGCGCCCCGGCCAGCGCGTCATCCACGCTGGTGACTTGCTCCGTGACGAAGCCCGCCGCGTCGGCCGCGGGATCGCCGTCGCCGCCCTGCGCCAGGATCTTCCGCGCGAGCGGCTCGAGACCTTTGTCACGCGCGACCGAGGCGCGCGTTTTGCGGCGCGGCCGGAACGGCGCGTACAGATCCTCGAGCTCGGCCTTGCCGGTCGCGGCGCGCAGCTTGGCCTCGAGCTCGGGCGAGAGCTTGCCCTGCTCGCCGACCGACGCGAGGATCGCGGCGCGCCGGCTCTCGAGCTCGACCAGATAAGTGCGTTGCTCCTCGATGGCACGGATCTGGACCTCGTCGAGGCCGCCGGTCCGTTCCTTTCGGTAGCGCGCGATGAACGGTACGGTATTGCCCTCGTCGAGCATCGCCACCACCGCCCCGACGGCGCCCGGCGACAGGCCGAGCACGCGGGCCACATCCGGCACGGGATCGTAGTGGGGGGCCGCGTTCGCTGCGGCGGGCGTCTCGGGGATCACGTCGTCGCTCATGGGGTTCGCGACCGTACCCACCTCGCCGACGAGCGGCAAGTAGTAAGGTAGCCGCCGTGATGGCAATCGACGCAACCCGCGACCAGCTGATCCGCCGCCTGCCCAAGGTCGAGCTCCACCTTCATATCGAAGGCACGCTCGAGCCCGAGATGATGTTCAGCCTCGCCGCCAAGCACGGCATCACGCTGCCCTATCGGTCGGTGGAGGAGGTCCGCGCCGCCTACGACTTCTCCGACCTCCAGTCGTTCCTGGATCTGTACTACGCCGGCTGCGACGTGTTGCGCGATCGCAGCGACTTTTATGCGCTTGCGATGGCGTACTTCACGCGCGCGCACGCCGATCGGGTCGTGCACGCCGAGCTGTTCTTCGATCCGCAGACCCACACCGCGCGCGGGATCGCGATGGAGACGGTGATCGGCGGGCTGCGCGACGCCATGGAGGACGCCCAGCGCCGCTACGGCATCACCGCCGAGCTGATCCTTTGCTTCCTGCGCCACCTGTCCGAGGACGAGGCGCTCGCCACCCTCGAGGCCGCCGTGCCGTTCCGCGACGCCATCGCCGGCGTCGGCCTCGACTCCGGCGAGCGCGGCAACCCGCCGAGCAAGTTCGAGCGGGTCTACGCCAAGGCCCGCGCGCTCGGCCTGCGCGCCGTCGCCCACGCCGGCGAGGAGGGTCCGGCGGCCTACATCCGCGAGGCCCTGGAGCTGCTCCACGTCGAGCGCATCGACCATGGCGTCCGCTGCGACGAGGATCCCGCCCTGGTCGAGCAGCTCGCCCGCGATCGCATCCCGCTCACGGTGTGCCCGCTGTCGAACCTCAAGCTGTGCGTCGTCAAGTCGCTGGCCGAGCACAACTTCGCCCGCCTGCTCCGCGCCGGCGTCGCCGTCACGATCAACTCCGACGACCCGGCCTACTTCGGCGGCTACATCGGCGAAAACTATCGCGCCACGGCCGCCGCCCTCGACCTGTCGGCCGCCGAGCTCGCCCAGGTCGCCGACAACGCCGTCCAGGGCTCGTTCCTGCCCGACACCGCAAAGGCGAGTTTTTCCGCCGAAATCCGCCGGATGGCTCACGAAACTAAATAGCCGTTTTGTGAGCCAACTCGCAGCTTTTTCTGCGGAATAGGCAGCATCGTCTTCGTCAGTATGTCGATGATGTCCAGCGGTCCTCGCCTCACCCTGCTCGCCTCGCTCTGCGCCGCTGCCGCCTGCGGCTCGGTCAAAGACCAGGCCGGCCACCTGCCCGACGGCGGCACGCCCGCCGACGCTCCACCCACCGGCCCCGTCCGCGGCACCGTGCACGTGACGGTGCTCGAGCCCGCCGGCACTGGCAACCCCGCCGTGGGCGCGACGGTTGTGTTCGTCGATACCGACGGCACGGTGACGAAGAAGACGACCGACACCGCAGGTAAGGCGAACGCGGATCTGCTGCCGGGCGCCAGCGTCACGTCGGTCGTGCTGGTCAACACGCAGTACACGCTGCAGACCGTGCTCGCGCTCAAGCCCGCCGATGACATCACGCTGGGCGCCAAGAACGTGGACGCTGCCTCCGCGGGAACGTTCGCGGTCACGGTTCCGCCCTTTGGAAATTCGACCTCTTACTCGGTCAGCACACCTTGCGGCTCGTATCCAGCGATCCAGCAGCCGACGACCGGCCTGTACGTCGCATCGATCGTTTTTACGAACGACTGCAAGAAGTCGCCGTTCGAGATGGTCGTCGTGGCGCGTATTGGCAACCCCAGCGCCGAAGCCAGCTCGATCGATATCCCCTCGGTCGCCTTTGTTCCGAACGGCTCATACACCGTGACAGGGGCGTATACGGGTCTCCAGAGTGTTACTTCCTCTTATACAAACATCAATCCGAACGTCGCGGCCCTACAGACCTCGCGCGTGGTGCCGGATCAAGCAGGTATCGTCGAGCTGACGGCCTCGGCCGCGCCGACGGGAGCGACCATGTCGACCGTCGTCACTGGCGGGCTGAGCAGCAAGGCGCAGATCCTGACCGCCGTGACCAAGGGCGTCCTTTCGTCACAGATCATCCGGCAGCCGATCCCCGGTACGGCGTCCACGTACGGTCTCGATGTTGGCGCGACCCTGCTCCCATGGATCAACGGGGCGACCTATGACGCCACGACCGCCAAAGTCGTCGTGCCGGTGGACACGACCGGCACGACCATGGACAAGCCGGACCTGTTCGGGCTGGGCATTCACTACTCGCGCGACGATGGAACCACCACGACCTCGTTCGACTGGAGCTTCTTCGGTCCGGAGATCGGCGACATTGCGTTGCCGCCGCTGCCCGCGGACCTCGGGCCGCTGCTGCCCACCGCGAATGACGCTGTGAATATCACCGTCGCGGCCGCGTTCGACGCCGCCTCGGTCGCCGGCTATGACGCTGTCCGGAACAACACCAGGCCCGCGTTCACGTCGTACACCTCCGCGCGGCCGGCCGACACCAACATCCGAGTGACCCGCTACGTGATCCTGCGCAGGCTCTAAGACGATGGGCAGGAGGCCCACTCCGGCCAGTAGTCGGCGGTCGGGTCGTCATCTTGCCCGGGCGCGTTGGTGAGATTCACGGGATTGGATCCGTCCGCGTTCATGCGATAGATCTCGGCGTTGCCGTCGCGCTGCGTATCGAACAAGATCGACTGATCGTCCGGCGACCATCGCGCGTTGCCGCTATTCGTGACCGCATCGGTGAGCTGGCGCTGGTTCGAGCCGTCGGCGTCCATCAGCCAGATCTCGCGGGGGCCCGAGCTAGCGCCTTGTCGCGTCACGAGCAAGTGCGTACCGTCGTGTGACCAGCGAGCATCGGTGACCATGCCGGAACCGGAGACCACATGTCCCGGCATCGTGCCGATCGGTTTGAGCACGAGGCCGAGCACGTCAGCCTCGGTCGATAGATAGGCAATCACCGAACCGCTCGCAGACCAGCGCGGCCGATAGGCCCGGTAGGAAGCAGGTACCGTGTCCAGGATGGCCGGCGTCATCCCGTTATCATCGGTGGTCCAGATACCGGCCTCATCATTCTCATTGGTCGAAGCAAACACGACCTTCGTCGAGTCGGGAGACCAGCTAGGATCATCGTTGGTCTGCGCATAGCCGACCAGCGGAAGCTGATGACTGCCATCGGCTCGCATGACAAATGCCTTGGCCGCGACACCAGATTGCGTGGACACGACCAGCTTCATCCCATCGGGCGACCACTCGACATGCGACAGGCGATCGGTCCCGCTGGTGATCTGGGTCAGCCCGCTGCCATCCGCGCCCACCGTGAAGATGTTCAGTCCACTGGAGTCGGTCTCTCCTGCAAATGCGACACGCGCGCCATCCGCCGACACCGACGTCGCGTACTGATCGCGGAACAAATTACCGATCGGGTCGACCCCGATTCCCGTGCCGGCGATGCGCTTGGCGCCGCTGCCGTTGACGTACATGCTGTAGAGGCCGGGCGCGTCGTCGCGGGTCGAGACGAAGATGATGCGGGCGCCGCCGCCGGCGCGGCAGGCGTCGACCGGGCCGTAGCACTGGCCCGAGACGCAGGTCGGGTGGGCGGGGTCGTGGCAGTAGCCGTCGTCGTCGCAGCCGCTGGCGACGCAGGTGAAGTTGACGCAGACGCCGTCCTCGCAGGGTGCGAGGCCGTCCTTGGGATCGAGGCCGGCGCGGGTGCACTCGCCGGCGCTGTCGCAGCAGATATCCGGATTGCGCTTGGAGCAGCCGGCCTGCGGCGCCACCAGCGCGGCCAGCATCGCCAACCAGCCCGCCGGCGCGGGGATGTTCGGGAGTCGCATACTTCCTTACCTTCCAGTGTCTTGCGTAGAGGCTCGGCCAGGGTGCTACGGCGATCGCCGGGCCTGCAAGCGTCGGCTCATATCGGGAGTCGAGGATGCGGGTTGCGCGGACGCGGGACAACTCACGGTCGCCTGGCGATCAGCGCACAACTTGCGCCGAAGGCGGTCGATAGACAGCGCCGTGAAACGGGTGCGCGGGCAAGCCGCTGAGTTCGATCCTGTGGTTGTGGGTGGTCGGCGCGGGCTATCGCGCGCGATGGCGCTGGAGCTGTGGCGCGGCGCCCTGCAGGAGGCGGTGGACTCCTACGGCTGCGCCGACGAGGCCGAGGCCCGGGAGCGGTTCCTGCAAATTATCGATCGGCTCCCGGGGCATCAGTCGCCGCGGAACACGGCCTCGATGTTGTTGCCGTCGAGGTCGAGGACGAACGCGGCGTAATAGCCGGGCGGGTAGCCGGTCGAGGGATCGCGCAGGCCGGGTGCGCCGTGGTCGGTGCCGCCGGCGCGCAGGGCGGCCGCGTGGAAGGCGTCGACCGCGGCGCGGCTCGGGGCGGCGAAGGCGGTGTGCTGCTTGGCGCCGTGCGGGTGGAACCGATCGATCCAGAAGATCGGATAGGCCTCACCGTAGCCGATGCCGTCGGCGCCGGTGTCGGCCGGGAGCTGCGCGGCGCGGCGGTAGCCGAGCGCGCCGAGGGCGGCGTCGTAGAAGGTGGCGGCGCGCGCCACGTCGGAGACGCCGATGCCAGTGTGATCGATCATTCAGGGAGGTTAGCCAAGGATCGGCGTCCGGGCAGGAGAGATCACGCAACCGGCATGATGCCCGGCCGATAGCCCGCTCGCATGCAGGGCGAGGTCGAACCGCTGGAAGCCGGGGAGTGGGCGTGATCCGCCACGCGCGATATCTGCGGGTCGCCGACGGACACGCGCCCCACCCGGCGCCCGCCGAGCTCGACCCGATCGGTGAGGGCCTGCGGCTCGGGTTGAGCCGCGCGACCTTGCTGCAGATCTGGCATCGCGTGGTTGAGGACACGGCCGACGCCGACGCGGCGCGCGCTCGATTTCTAGAGGTCGCCACTCGACTGGCCCGCATTCGGCGCACGGGTGTTCCGGGCAAGTCGACCCTCGTCGATCCTGCCGACACCGACCTCGCACCGTACATGTCCGCTCGAGCTTCGCCGGGCAAGGACACCCAGGCGCTGGCGCTCACGCGCCGCTGGGAGCGCATCGACTCGTCGAGCGTCGCGCGGACCGAACACCGCGAGGTGGCCACACCGCAGGCGCCGGAGCTGGCTCGGTTTCGGCCGCTCGCGCTACGCGAGGTCTTCGCGGCCCAGGCGCGATCGGCGCGATCCGCCAGCCTCGCGACCCTCGCGCTCGCGACGGCCCCGAACAGCGCGCTGTGGCGCATCACCGAGCATCGCGCCGCCGTCCTCTACCGCCAGGCGAACGGACAGGATGAGGTTCAGCCCGAAGCGCCGGCGGTCGAGGAAGCGCTCGCGCGGATCGGTCACGGCAGCTCGCTCGATCCCGCGGTTCGACGAGAGATGGAGCAGCACCTCGAGGCGTCGTTCGAGCACGTGAGGATCCACACGGGGCAGACCGCGGCCGATGCAGCACGCGCCTTGCGCGCAGATGCGTTCACCGTCGGCAGCGATATTTACTTCGCGCAGGGCGCGTTCGCGCCGCAGACACAGGCTGGCCGCAAGCTGCTCGCCCACGAGCTGACGCACGTCGTGCAAGCCCAGCGAGGTCAGGCGGCGGCGTCGACGAGCCAGCGGTCGGTGAGCAGCCCCGGCGAGCGGCTCGAGCGAGAAGCCGAGGCCTCGGCCGAGCGCATCGCACGCGCGCCGGCGCCGAGCCAGCCTGCGCTCGCATCGACGACCGCCGCGGCGATCCCGCCGAGCGCGCACGGCAGGATCCACCGCAAGCCGAGCGCGCCGGGCGGCACCCCGCCGATGTGGTAGCAGCTGTTCGGCGGCGACTCGGCCGAGGTCGGCCAGCTGGGCCGGGTGCAAGCCGAGCGCGGCGTGTACCTCAAGGCGTCGCCGCGACCGGACGCCGCGAAGCAGTCGCCGCTGATCGCGTTCAACGCGCGGGTCTACGTCCAGCGCCACACGCCGCAGGCCGACGTCGCTCAGCGCTGGGCCGACGTGGCCGCGCTCGACGCGGGTTGCGCCGGCTTCATCGAGGAGCGCTTCCTCGCGAGCGGTCCGCCGGAGCCCACCGCGACGCTGCGCCCGGTCGCGCATCACGACACCCTGGGCAAGATCGCCCGGGATGTGTATGGCGAGCAGCTCGCGGCCGGCGGCGATGCCCGGCTGTACGTGCAGGCGCTGTACGAGGCGAATCGCGGACTGCCTGGCATCTCGCTCGGCAAGGTGGACCTCGGCTGGAGCCGGCGACTGCCGCGCGAGCAGGCCGAAGCAGAGACGCTGAACATCTATCTCGGGGCCCGGGTGCTCCAGGGCCAGACGCTGTGGATTCGCCAAGGTCGATATGTTCGACGGCCCTGAAGGAACGACGATCAAGGTCACTGCGAGGTAACATGGGTACGATCGACCGCTGCGGAATTTGCGACCTACCGGTCCTCGAGCGGGAAGGACAATTCGAGCTGATGCAGCCATACTTTGCTGCGCCAGACGACGAGCTCCTCG
>DASWOO010001024.1:0-5762 GCA_036404335.1 Kofleriaceae bacterium | reverse complement strand
GCCGATGCCGAGGGCGAGATGGCCGCGGCTCATGGCTGGACCTCGGCGCCGCCGCGGATCACCTCGACGTCGCCGCTGCGGACCCGGTGCAGCGCGCCGCGATCGTCGCGCAGCAGCAGCGCGCCGTCGAGATCGAGCCCGGCGACCTCGCCGCGGACCTCGGCTCCCGCGTGGTGGGCCCGCGCCGAGATCCCCGTCGCCATCCGCGCCTGCCACGCCGGCGCGATCTCGGTGAGCCCGCCGGCGACGTACCGATCGATCCAGCGCTCGACCTGCGCGAGCAGCACCTCGATGAACGCCGCGCGCGGCACCGGCTGGTCGACCGCCTGCGCCAGCGTGATCGCGGTGGCCGCGACCTCGGGTGGTGGATCTCCCGTCAGATTGACGCCGATGCCGACGATCACCGACTCGAGCCGCTGCGCCTGGCTGTGGGCCTCGACCAGCACGCCGGCCAGCTTGCGGCCGTGGACCAGCGCGTCGTTCGGCCACTTGAGCACCGCCGGCGCGCCCATCGCGCGGATCGCGTCGCACAGCCCGATGCCGATCGCCAGCGTCATCGGCGGCACGTCGACCAGCGGCAGCGGCGGCCGCACGACGGCCGAGAGATACAGCCCGGCGTCGAGCGGCGAGGCCCACGCCCTGCCCTCGCGGCCCCGCCCCGCCCGCTGGGCGCGCGCGGTGACCACGGTGCCGTGGCTGGCGCCGGCCCGCGCCAGCCGCGCCGCTTCGTCGTTGGTCGATCCGCAGACCTCGAGCTCGATGCGCCGGCAGCCGAGCCAGCTCACGTGCGGACGTCCAGGCCGATGTCGACGGCCGGCGCCGAGTGGGTGATCGCGCCGACCGAGATCAGATCGGCGCCGGCCCGCGCGTAGTCGGCGATCGTCGCCAGGGTGATGCCGCCCGAGACCTCGACCAAGACGTGGCGGCCGTGGGCGCGCGCCGCCGCGACCTCGACCTGCGACGGCGTCATGTTGTCGAGCAGCACGATGTCGGCGCTGGCGGCCAGCGCCTCGTCGAGCTCGCCGAGGTTGGTGACCTCGACCTCGATCCGCAGCGGGTGCGGCGCGTGGGCCTTAGCGGCCTCGACCGCGGCGCGGACCGAGCCGGCCGCGGCGATGTGGTTGTCCTTGATCAGGATGCCCGAGCCGAGATCGAACCGGTGGTTGCCGCAGCCGCCGGCCGCGACCGCCGACTTCTCGAGCGCGCGAAACCCGGGCGTGGTCTTGCGGGTATCGACCACGCGCGCCCGGGTGCCGGCGACGGCATCGGCATAGCGCTTGGCCAGGGTCGCGACGCCGCTGAGCCGCTGCGCGAAGTTGAGCGCGGTGCGCTCGGCCGACAGCACAGTGTGGGCCGAGCCGCGCACGGTGCACAGCAGCGCGCCGCGCTCGACGCGCGCGCCGTCGGCCGCGCACAGCTCGACGTCGATCGAGGGATCGACCATCTGGAACACCGCGGCGGCGATCTCGATCCCGAAGGCGACGATCGGCTCGCGCGCGTTCATGTCGGCGACGACGATCGGGCCGTCGGGGTCGCCGCTGCCGGCGAACACCGAGCGGGACGTGACGTCGCCGCGACCGAGATCTTCGTCGAGCGCGAGCTCGATCAGCCGGCGAACCGCGGGGATCGTCGACAGTCCCCGCAACACAGGATGGGCCATCGCCGCGCAGCATACACAGCCACCGCCGGCGCGCAACGCCCTGTCACGCCCAGCGCGGCTGCGCCCAGCCGCGGCGCCGCGCGTGCCGGCGCAGCCGCGCATCGGCGTTGACCGCGACCGCGGTGCCGACGCGCTCGAGCATCGGCAGGTCATTGTAGCTATCACTGTAGAAGTAACTCGTCGCCAGATCGACGTTGTGGCGCGCGGCCCAGGCCTCGGCGAGCGCGACCTTGTGCGGGCCGAAGCAGAACGCCGCGGGCCGGCCGGTGAACACGCCGCCGTCGACCTCGAGCCGCGACGACAGCACGTGGTCGATGCCGACGCCGCGCGCGACCGGCCCGGCGGCGTACTGGGTCGAGCCGGTGGCGAGCACGAGCAGGTGCCCGGCCTGGCGGTGGTGCTCGATCGCGACCCGCGCGGCCGGCGCGATCTCGGGCTCCACGTGGTCGCGGAACCAGATCTCGCACTTGGCGAGCATGTCGGCCTCGAGGTCGCCGCGCAGGCCCTGGGTGAGCTTGGTGAACACCGCGTCCATGTCGAGCAGCGCGAGCTTGTACAGCGCGTGCCAGTAGATCGCCTTGGCGACCATCGCGGGCGCCAGCTCGCCGCGGCCGTAGAGGAACCGCACCCAGCTCATGCCGGTCTCGACGCGGAGCACGGTGTTGTCCATGTCGAAGAACGCCGCGCGCACGCGCTTGCTCGGTTCCATGCGGGTGGTCATCGCGATACCGCGATCTGGAGGATCCGCGCCAGCACGTTGGACGCGCCATGCGCGACGGTCGACGCCAGGATCGATCCGGTGGCCGAGCGCATCCAGCCGAACAAGAGGCCCGGGAAGAACGTCGCCAGGGCGCGCGGGTCGCCGTCCTTGGGCAGGTGGATGATCGCGAACGCCGCGGCCGACAGCACGAGCGCCAGGCCGACGCCGCCGCCGAGCACGCGGCGCCGCGGCGGGAATCGCTGCTCGAGCTTCTTCAGCAGGTAGCCGCGGAAGAACAGCTCCTCGGGCAGCGCGACCACGAGCCACTGCACGGCGCACCACTCGGCCGATAGCAGGTGGTGATGCGGCGGCACCGGCTCGGCCCACGCGAAGCTCGGCGCGTGCAGGTGATCGAGCCCGCCGTACTGCGCGCACATCTGCACCGGCGCGAGGTGCGACAGCAGCGGCGAGTGACACGCGGTCTCGTAGAACGCCAGGAAGCCGGCGGAGAACAGCGGCACGATGATCGCGATCGCGACCGCGGCCATCGCCAGGCCCCTGCCGACCGGCTCGTACAGAAAGCCGTAGTCGATGAGGTCCTCGCCGCGCCGCGCCCCGGCGTACAGCGGCACGAACAGGAACAGCAGCGAGACCAGCGCCGCGCCCAGGTTGCCGATCCACGGCAACGTGAGGGTGATCCGGACCAAGCCGGTGACCGCCGCGCCGACCGCCACGAACGCCAGCAGGGAATCTCTGCCCGCGAGCGCTGGTGACACGGGCGCAGAGGGGGCGGCAGACACGCACATACCGTAGCAGTATCTGGGCAGCACCCACGCTTGCCGTGCCCGGCTCCCGCCGATACAACCACCGCATGGAGATCAGCAAGATCCGCGAGATTCTGGGCGACCAGGCCAAGTCGCTGCTCGATCACGAGTGCAAGACGATCGCGAGGAGCTCGCTCACCCTGCCGTCGCCGACCTACCTCGATGAGACCTTCACGCACACCGATCGCTCGCCGCGCGTGCTCGGCGCGCTGGCGTCGATGATGTCCCACGGCCGGCTCGCGAACACGGGCTACACGTCGATCCTGCCGGTCGATCAGGGCATCGAGCACTCGGCCGGCGCGTCGTTCGCGCCCAACCCGATGATGTTCGACCCCGAGAACATCGTGAAGCTCGCGATCGAGGGCGGCTGCAACGCCGTCGCGTCGACGTACGGCGTGCTGGGCTCCGTCGCGCGCAAGTACGCGCACAAGATCCCGTTCATCGTGAAGATCAACCACAACGAGTTCCTGTCGTACCCCAACACGTACGACCAGACCGTGTTCGGCGACGTCCGGCAGTGCTTCGACATGGGCGCGCAGGGCATCGGAGCGACGGTGTACTGGGGCTCGGCCGAGTCGCGGCGCCAGCTGCACGAGGTCTCGCTCGCGTTCGCCGAGGCCCACCGGCTCGGCATGTTCACCGTGCTGTGGTGCTATGTGCGCAACGCGGCGTTCAAGACCGCGCTCGGCGACGAGAGCCTGTCCGCCGACCTCACCGGCCAGGCCAACCACCTGGGCGTGACGATCCAGGCCGACATCATCAAGCAGAAGCTGCCCGAGCTCAACGGCGGCTACAATGACCCCGCGCTCAAGGGCTGGGGCAAGACCCACAAGAAGGTCTACACCGAGCTCACCACGGATAACCCGATCGACCTGACCCGCTACCAGGTCGCCAACTGCTACATGGGCCGGATCGGCCTCATCAACAGCGGCGGCGCGTCGGGTGAGAACGATCTGCGCGAGGCGGTCTCGACCGCGGTGATCAACAAGCGCGCCGGCGGCATGGGGCTGATCCTCGGCCGCAAGGCATTCCAGAGGCCGTTCAAGGATGGCGTGGAGCTACTCAATGCCATCCAGGATGTGTATTTGTCCAAGGACATTACAATCGCGTAGTCTCGTCATCGCGGGCACCAGCGCGTCACCCGACCACGATAAAATAGCCGGGTGCCCAGGCTCGGTGAGCTGCTCGTCGCCGCGGGGATCCTGACGATCGAGCAGGTCGAGCAAGCGCTGCGCGCGCAGGTGATGTGGGGCGGCCGGCTCGGCACCAACCTGGTCGAGCTGCATCACCTCGACCTCGACGTGCTCGCCCAGGTGCTCGCCCGGCAGCACCGGATGCCGGCGGCCCTCGGCCGGCACTTCGAAAAAGCCGACCCGGCGCTGCAGCGCCTGCTGTCGCCCGACTTCGCCGAGCGGTTCTCGTGCGTGCCGCTGCTGCGGATGGGCGCCGCCGGCCACGTTGTGGTCGCCGCGATCGCGCCGCTGCCGCCGCGCCAGCTCGCGATCGTCGCCGACGAGCTCGCGATCGACCCCGCGCAGATCATCCCGGCGATCGGCGCCGAGCTGCGGATCCGCTACCAGCTCGAGCGGGTCTACAACCTGCGGCGCGCCACCCGGTTCCTGCGCGCGCGGGGCAAGACCATCCCGCCGTTCCCGCGGTTCGAGATCCTGCCGGTGCCGCCCGACGCCGAGGACGGCGAGCCCGAGCCGCGCACGCTGCCGGTCTCGACCCGCGAGATGGCCGAGTTCCGGCTGCCCGACGCCGAGCGGCGCGACGAGGCCCCGGCCATGCCGGACGCCGCGGCGCCCGAGCCGATCGAGGACGACGCCTCGGCCCGCGAGCGCCGGACCTACGTGCGCACCCTGGCCGACGAGCCGGGCCAGGCCGAGCGCGTCGCCCCGCTCGGCCGGATCGCGATCCGCAAGGTCGCCACCGGCTCGGCGCCGAGGATCATGGCCGGCGCGACCCTGGGCGAGGCGACCCGCGCGATCCGCCGCGGCACCGGCCGCGACCGGGTCGCCGACCTGCTGATCGACACGCTCGAGCGGTTCACGCCGTGCGAGGCCGCGCTCTTGCTGGTGATCCGCGGCGCGCTCGCGATCGGCTGGAAGGGCTTCCAGCGCGGCCGCGGCGCGCTCGGCGAGCTCGCGGTCCCACTCGACGGCGGCCTGATCCCGGCGGTGGTCCAGCACAACCACGTGCTGCGCCAGCCGTGCCGCGACCTCGCGCCGATCGACCGGCTCTTGCTCGACTCGCTCGGCCAGGACGCCGGCGACCTGGTGGTCGTACCGATCGCGATCGCCGACCAGGTCCTGTGCGTGATCGCCCTCGCCGCGGCCGAGGCCGGCGAGCTGCCCGGGGCCGAGGCCGCCGCCCAGGCCGCCGCCGCGGCGTTCGCCCGGCTGATGCGCGACGCCAGCCGCTGACATCGCTTGACGCATCGGGCCGGGTTTGGCAACGTCCGCGCGATGACCGCCATCGACGCTGACGAGCACCCGGGAACGGCGCGTCGCAAGCATCGCCACGACCTCGGCCACGAAGATCACGGACCCAAGCTGGCCGCCGGCACGACCCGCGC
>DASWOO010001023.1:0-4319 GCA_036404335.1 Kofleriaceae bacterium | reverse complement strand
GCGGGTCGCGACGCGGCGCTGCCGGCGGCGATCCCGGGCTGGACCGCGGCCGACGGCCTCGAGCTCGACGCCGCGGCGGTCGACCGCGCGTGGCACGCGCTCGCGGCGCGCCATGGCATCGGCGGGACGCTCCGGCAGCTGCGCGGCGACGGGGCGCGGCCGCGGGCGGTCATCGTCGAGCCGGGGCGCGAGGTCATCATCATCGTGCCCGCCCGGCTCGCGACGCCGGCGGACCGGTTCGCCGTGCTCCACGAGCTCGGCCACGCGCTCGCCGGGCTCGGCGCGCCGGCCGGCATCCCGCGCGTGCTCGACGAGGCGGTCGCCGCGTACAGCGCGCGCGCGATCGAGGCGCCGGGCTCGGCGTGGTACAGCCCGCTCGCCGTGGCCGCGCGCCAGCGCCGGCGCGCCCTGGCCGCCGCGCTCGATCGCCAGGAGCGCGCGCTGCCGGGGTTCGCCGCGCCCGGCGACGCGCGCCCGCCGTGGGCCCTGTGGCACGACGCGGGCGCGCAGGCCGCGTACGTCGCCGCGGAACATCTGGCCGATGCCCTGGCCGGAGCGCTCACCGACGATCCGAGCGAGGCGCCCGGCGGCCTGATCGCGGCGATCGCGCGCCACCGCGCCGCGATCGATCGGGCCGACCTCGGCTGCTAGGTGTTCGGCGGGTCGAGCTGCATCCGGGTGATGCCGGGCTCGGCCTCGAGCGCGTGGACCAGGCTGGCCTCGCCGTCGATGCGCGGCAGGCGCATGCCCAGCATGAGCTGGCGGACGCCGCCGGCGTTCTCCTGGTTCCAGCCCTCGAGCGTCGGCATCAGGTCGAGCGCGGCGAGCTTGGCGATCAGCGCCTGGTTCGCCATCGCCTCGCGGTTCAAGGTCAGGGTCAACCGCCGCCGGATCCGGTCGTCCTTGTCCTCGAACCGGCGCATCATCGTCAGCGACGCGATGCCGACCACGGTCGCGGCCACGCTCTCGACGTACAGCCCGCCGCCAGCGGCGAGGCCGATCGCCGCGACCAGCCACAGCCCCGCCGCGGTGGTCAGGCCCTGAACGGTGATGCCGTTGCGCAGGATCGCGCCGCCGGCCAGGAAGCCGATGCCCGACACCACCGACGCGGCGATGCGCGAGCCGTCGATCTCGGTGAAGTCGCCGGGCTTGTAGTGCTGGTAGTAGGCGAGGTGGGTCGACACGACCATGAACGTCGCCGACGCCAGCGAGACCAGCGCGTGGGTCCGCAGCCCGGCGGGGCGGCCGTGGATATCGCGCTCGTAGCCGATCACCGCGCCCAGGGCGGTGCCGACCACGATCCGGATCACGAGCTCGACGTCGAGGTTCAACGGGCGACCTCGAGGCCCTGAGGCAGGGGCGCGCGGGGACGGGTCGTTATGGGCATTCGATCACTCTCGATCACCTGCGGCGGATGTCAAGTCGCCCGGGAGGCATGCGCGTCGGCGCGCGGCCGTGCGGATCGTGCGCACCGGCGCCGCCCGGAGCCGGTGAGATCACCGCCGAACCTCGCGAGATCCGACGGCGAGCTTCGGCCCGCCGGATGCACTGATGCAAGTCGTGCTGTTCGCGCAAGGAACGATGATCACCCCCGCGGTCGCGCTCGCGCCGTCCGGCGAGCCGGCCACCGTCCTGATCGCCGACGAGGACGACCTCGACACCGCCATCGACCGCGCCATCCAGCGCGCGACCGACGCCGCGGTGTACAGCGCGCTGACCCGCGCGGATGCCCCGAGCGAGCTGATCCTGCCGATCGACGGCCACGCCCTCGCGCTCTACCCGGCGACCTCGGCGGCCATCGACGCCGCAATCGACGCCGCGATCGACGAGGCCATCACGACGGCGATTGCCGCGGTCACCCCGCCGCGCCACTACGATCTGCACGACGTGTGGCGCCGCGCCGCGACCCAGCACTAGCAGCGAGGTTGATCGCCCGCGGCAAGCCGGCCAAGATGGCGGCGTGACCCGGGTGCGCTGGCTGCTGCTCGTCTGTCTGGCGGGCTGCGGCGTGCGCGCCCCCCGGCCGATCGATGTCCGCGCCCTGGTCGCCGCGCGCGGCCCGGTCGAGGCGCGCCGCGCGCTGGAGCTCCGGGCGATCGAGGACCGCCGCGACGTCGCCGCGAGGCTCGCGCTGGCCGCGCTCGACGAGCAGCAGCAGCGGCCGACCGCCGCGCTCGAGGCGCTGGAGCAGGTCGTCGCGCTGGGCGGGCCGCTCGGCGTGCGCTGGCGCGGCGAGGATCAGGCGCGGCTCGCGCGGCTGCTCGCGGGGCGCGGCCGGGCCCGGCTGGCGCGCGGCGCGGCCTCGGCCGCGGCGGACCTGGCGCGCGCCCGGCAGCTCGGCGCCGCGATCACCGCCGCCGAGCTGACCCGCGCGCGGGTCGCCGGCGCGCTGACCCAGCTGCGCCACGCCGACGGCGAGACCCGCCACGCCGGGCGGCGCACGCTCGCCGAGCTCGCGGCCGGCCCGGCGCTGCCGCCTGGCCTGGCCCGCGGCCAGTCTCCCGGCCTGGCCCTCGGCGTGGCCCCCGGCCGGTCTCCCGACCTGGCCGACGATCTGGCCCCCGGCCTGACCGACGATCGGTCCAAAGATCTGGTCAATGACCTGTCCAATGACGAGCGCGCCGCCTGGCAGGGCGCGCTGCCCGGCGCGGGCCCCGCGGCGCGCGGCCGGTTCGGCGCGTGGCTGTGGGATCAGGGCGCGAGGCGCGCGGCGTGGGACGAGCTGGCGGCGTGGCGGGCCCGGCGCGTGCCGCCCGGCGACCCGGCGCTCGAGGACGCCTACGCCCGCGCGGCGCGGTGGTGGACGCCGCTCGATCAGCCGGCGCCGGGCGGGCCGCTGGTCGGCGCCGCGCGCTGCGCGTTCGGCGGCTGCGCGCCCGGCGAGGTCGCCGGCGAGAACCTGCTCGAGCGCGCCTACCTCACCGCGCCGCTCGCCGCGAAGATCACCGATCCGGCGGACGCCGCCGCGGTCGCCGTGATCGCCTTGCACCAGGCGCTGCGCGGCGAGGTCTCGTGGGGCCCGGCGATCGCCGCGCGCGTCGACCTGGCCGCGTTCGCCGAGCCCGGCCAGCTCGCCCGCCTGCCGGGCGCCGTCCAGCCGGTGTTCGCGCGGCTCGCCGGGCTCGAGCTCGCCGTGCCCGCGCCCGACGCCGACGCGCCCGCCGACCAGCGGCTGGTCCTGGCCGCCGAGCGCGTGCTCGCCGGCGGCAGCGCCGCCGACATCGCGCCGCTGGTCGGCGACGCGCCGTACGCCGAGGAGCTGCGCCGGGTCGCCGAGCCGCGCCCGCCGTTCGCCGGCGTCGCCCGCAGCGACGCGGCGGTGCGCGCGGTCGGCCTGAGCCTGCCGGGCGTGCTGCGGCCCGACGCGATCCGCGCGATCGCCGGCGCGTACGCCCGCGACCCCGCGATCGCCGATCGTCTGGTGCGCGACGCGGTCGCCGCCGCCCCCGACGACGCGATCGCCCACGCCGCGGCCGGCGCGGTGTTCGACGCGCTCGGCGATCCGTCGCGCGCCCGGACCGCGTGGCAGGCCGCGGTCGACGCCAGCCCCGAGCCGGCGCTGCTGCGCGGCCTCGCCGAGGCGATCGCGCGCCACGGCGACGGCGACGCCGCGCTGATCGCTGCGACCAGCGCCGCCGCCTCGTCCGGCGACCCCGGCGTGGTCTGGCTCGCGGTCGCGCGCGCGCTCGCCGGCGCCGGCCGCCCGGTCCACGCGCTCGACGCCGCGCGCAGCGCGCTCGACCTCGCGACCGGCGACACCGTCGAGGCCGCGTACGACATCGCGATCGACGCCAGCCGCGCGCTCGATCGCGACGCCCAGGTCGCCCAGCTGATCGCCCAGCGCGCCCGGTTCGCGCAGACCGCGCTGCCGACGACCGATCGCGATCCGACCGACGCGCGCGGCGCGCTCGAGGCCTATCGCCAGCACCCGACCGGCGCCACGATCGCGCGGCTGTGGGTCGCGGCCCGGTGGAACCCGCGCGCGGTCGAGCCGCGCGCCGCCTTGCTCGCCGCGACCACGCCGGATGATCCGCGTCACGCGGTGATCGTCGGCGAGCTGGTCGATCTGGCAGGGGACCGCGACCCTTCGGTGCGTCGCGCCGCCGTCGCGGCCCTGCGCTGACGCGTGGCGCGCGGCCCTGTGAGGCCGCATTCACATGTAGCGATCCGAGAGATTGTGGATTCCCCACAAAGCCAATGTCGCTCCTCGCATTCGAGTGGTCCGGCGCGCGCCGCTTGGTTATGGTGACCCGGCAATGTCTGCTACGGACGACGATCTTTCAGCCCTGCCGCACGCAGAGCTGTCGACCGCCGGCCCG